>DBJWYX010000326.1:0-2890 GCA_052360825.1 Candidatus Wunengus sp. YC64 | reverse complement strand
AAGAAATCTGATCGAGGTTGCAGCTACCATACAAAAACAATCCTTCGAAGAGTCCACAGATACCGAGCATTTGTTGGACGCCTCGGAACGGGCTATCTTTGATATCACCCAAAAGAAATTTAATACCGCATCTACAAAGTTAAACGAAATCCTCAAGGAAACATTCAGCCGCATTGAAAATTTACATGACAGACAAAGCAGATTGACAGGATTGTCTGCCGGATTTTACGATTTGGACGATCTTACCTGTGGATTGCAACCCTCAGAGCTTATTATAGTCGCTGCAAGGCCGAGTATGGGAAAGACGAGCATTGTGCTGAATATTGTTGAACACGTTGGGGTGGTAGAGAAGAAACCGGTTGTGATATTTTCCTTAGAAATGTCAGCACAGCAGGTGGCGCAAAATATGCTTTGCTCGCATGCGCGGATAGATGCGCACAAACTGCGCATGGGTTTTTTAGATGATAAACAGTGGAGTGATCTTTCTTATGGACTTGGTTCGCTTTCTGAAGCGCCGATTTTTATAGACGATACCCCTGGTCTTACGGTGCTGGAAATACGCGCAAAGGCACGCAGGTTGAAGGCACAATATGATATTCAACTGGTTGCGGTGGATTATTTACAGTTAATGGAGTCCTCGCGGGCGGAGAATCGCCAGCAGGAAATTTCAGTAATTTCAAGAGGTTTAAAATCACTTGCCAGAGAATTGAAGATACCGGTAATTGCTGTATCACAATTAAATAGGTCTGTGGAATCAAGAGAGGGGCACAGGCCCAGGATGTCAGACTTACGTGAATCGGGATCTCTCGAACAGGATGCAGATGTTATTGCCCTTTTGCACAGAGATAATTATTATGATCCTGATAAGGATAATACAGCAGAGCTGATTATTGCAAAACAGCGCAATGGACCGACAGGAGTGATAAAATTGACGTTTCGGTCACATTTTATGCGTTTTGAGAGCTTAGCATCCATGGGTAACAAATGAAATCGAACAGGGTTTTATTGCAGGCAACGAGTATCATCGTAGCGCTTGTTATAACCTTATATTTCAGCTATGCAAAGATAGCTTATGCTGAAACTCAGGAAAAGATAACCCGTATTATTAAAAAAATTGAAATCAAAGGCAATCAACGGATAAGTACGGCTGCAATAAGGAGCAGCATTCGCGCGCGAGAAGGCGACCCTTATGATCCGCAATTGGTAAGTCAGGATGTGGATGCTATTTGGTCGCTAGGGTTCTTTGACAATATAGGAGTCGAACTTGAAGAGTTGGCAGATGGGCTGAGGGTTGTGTTTCTTGTTACCGAACGCGCAGTAATTGACGAGATACAGTTTCAAGGCAATAAAAAGATTAAGACCAAAAAACTCAAGAAGCAAATCGAGATAAAAGAGGGGGATTACGTAAAGCCCTATCTCCTGAAACTGGATGAAGACAAAATTAAAGAACTTTACATTAAAAAGTGTTTTCATCGTGTCCAGGTACATGCGGAAAGTAAAGTGGTAGACGGTAAAACGGTCGTTGTTTTTAATGTTGAAGAAGGTCCTAAAATTCGCATTGCGAAGATAACATTTACCGGTAATAATAATTTTAAGCGTAGGAAACTTGTAAAGCAGATGGAAAGCCGCCAGAAGCATTTCCCTGCATTTATATTTCCGGGACGGTTTGAGCAAAAAAAGTTTGAATCCGATATCGTTAAAGTAAAAGAATTTTACATGAATAACGGGTGGTTGGATGTCGATGTCGGTTGGGAAATAACCTATAACGAAGACAATACCAGGATGTTCTTAAATATTCATGTAAAAGAAGGAGAAAGATATTATGTCCAAAACTTACGAATACAGGGGGAAACGCTTTTCACCGAGGAAGAATTAAAGGAAAAATTAAAATTGAAAGAAGGCGGCCCCTTCTTTCTGGATGCGGTCGACAAAGATACCTACCAACTCCGTTTGACTTACGGAGAACAGGGATATATTGCTGCTTCTGTCAAAGAAAAACACGTCTTTAGTGCTGAAGGCACAAAGGTGGATGTCTCTTTCACCGTAGATGAGAAGGACAGATATTATATCGAAAAGATTAAAATATCAGGAAATGATAAGACGAGAGACAACGTCATTCGGCGACAGGTAACATTTAATCCCGGCGAAAGGCTGGATACGGAAAAAATACGGGACAGTCAGAGGCGTCTAACAAATACCGGATATTTTGATATGGAATCGGGCGCGCCTGCGGGGATTAATTTTGAACCTGGTTCTGAAGCCAACAAACAAAACGTATTAATAGATGTGAAAGAAGGAAGAACCGGAATGTTGCGGTTCGGCGGCGGTTACGGCGCAAACATTGGGGCATTTGGTGATATTTCTTATACCGACAGGAATTTCGATGTCTTTGATCTGCCAAAAAGCTGGAATGATTTTCTGCAGGGCAACGCATTCCGTGGAGCGGGAGAGATATTAACTTTGCGGTTTAGTCCTGGATTTTATAGGACAGAAATTATGTTATCGTTAACCAACCCCTCGGTGTTCGACTCTCCTTACAGCGCCGGTGCGAGTTTGTTTGATTATCTTAGGTGGTATGAAGAGTATCAGCAGCAAAACATGGGTTCAAGGGTTTCTATAGGAAGAGAAATTCAGAGGGATTTTTTTGTAAGATTAAGCCCGGAGTTTGATGTTATAGATATAGGAAGGCAAGACGATAAGGAAGACACACCCCAGGATGTCCTGGATGTTGAGGGAAGTCATCTGAAGGCTGGTATTACGTTATCAGCGAATATAATTAAAACCGATAATATATATATGCCGTCAAAGGGATACGAAGGGGAATCTTCTCTTGAATTTGCCGGGTTAGATGTGGATATAGCAAAGTATAAATTCCAGACGACAAAATACA
>DBJWYX010000325.1:0-2927 GCA_052360825.1 Candidatus Wunengus sp. YC64 | reverse complement strand
CAGTCTTCATATGCGGCATGTCTATAGAGTTCCTGTACGAAAAGATGTCTGGGTATCTCTGACATTGCCTTCAAAACACGCTCATCATGGATACCACGGCTCACCAATTGGTATTGTACCATGTAAAACCTGTCTGCAGCATATTTATCGGTGTTTTGTGAAGTATTCAAAGTTCACCATTTAAAATATTATTTGCCAAAATGACTATCGCAAAAGCTAAGGGGCGCGGCGGCTTTTTGCCGCGTCCCTCTTGATCGATTTGTTAGCTGTTTCTTTATTTCCTTCTTTTATTAAAGCGGCTATCGATTTCTTTAGGTGCTTTTCAACCATCTCTCGGTTAATAGTTTCATGATGTCCGATGCGAAGAATGGTCTCCTCTTTAACCTCTCCATTTTTCTGAGCGCGGCGAACAATTAACTCAAGTGGTGCCTCGGGGCGATCCCCCTTTTTAACTCCCTCGGAGCGCGCCTTAAGCATTGAAACAATCAGGTCAATAGCACTTTTAGCCAATGAGATGCCTGCAGTGACTACTGCCACATAGACTAATAATTCAGGGCAACTTTCATGCTCTTCAAATGTGAATTCACCATGAGACCCCATTCTTCTCAAATGCTTGTCGATTAATTCATATGCATGGGGTGAATGTTCACGATGGAAACAACCGAAGGCCACGCGTACTTTTATTGAAACTGCGACAGCTCCTTTCGGAGGTGTATAACGCTCCTCGAATTGCTGCATGCGAGTATGGAAAGTTTGAGACCATTCGGTATTCATAATTAACTCTCCATTTTGCAGTTGCTGTTGAATGAATTCATGACAATCACTATCAAAATGATATCATTAAAGACTCATTATTATTGATGTTGTAATTGATCCGCCGTCCTAAAGAAACTATGCCAACTCTTCCATTAAATTCTATATTTGCTTTTTTCTTGTTATCAGGGTGACTAAGAGAGTTGAAATAATGCAAAGCGTCCTCAAGTGAATTGTGGGATTTTCCAAATTTGTGATAAATAATTGTCGAGATTAAGAAAATAGAAAGAGGATCGCCATCACAGATGGCTTTAAAATCCATACTAAACGAATTATGGCCCTTTTCTTTTGATGCCTCGTAAGCCTTTTTGAAATCATAATCATCCAACTTCAAGACAATCGGGGATGACAGTGTTTGATAATTCATATCGTAAAACAAATAGGCGCAATTTTCTTCGTTAAAAGTATTCAAGGTTTCATATTGATTGCCGTTGATCTGGACATTCCCGTTGATTTTCTTTGCCTGTAAAATAACGCTCTTTATGGTAAACGGGTAATCTGGTAAATCAATAACTATAATGAAGCCTAAATCAGCGCCAGTATCCTTTTCAACCTTACCGCCTCTCGACAAATCAAAATAAAAGAAATCCACCTCTTTTGGTTCAGAATACCACTTTATAGAAAAGTCTTTAAATTCGTCCTTTACGAGGTAAATTGAATTATCAAGCTCAGAAACCAAATTGCCAGTTAGCCGTTCCTCATTGCTTCGTTGAGGTATATACCTGCTAATGAACCGTATTTCGGCACGTAACAAAGATTTGAAGAACAAGTCAATCAAGTCATTTTCAAAGACAATCTCATTGAGCAAAGTTCTGATTAAATCTACTGATTCGATATCATGACATTCAGAACATCGCCGATGATGGCGATCAAATACAAACTTTCTTAATCGATAGTTATTTTCCCGTACCCAAGGGAAATAACCTTTTGATTCTCGTAGCATCCAGTAAAATTCATCCTTGAACTTTTGTATCATATTTCGATCTCCTCGATTGTTTTGATTTCGGCTAAGAAATCTTTATATTTTACCATTTTGCTCCCTCCATCTCAAAATTCTGGTGGGTCCTGTGGATTATACCCAGAAGGTGTATGGTTTAGGTTTTCTATAATAGTTTGAGATAGACCATCGAGATCAGGGAAAAGGGTGCGCCGAGAAATCCCCAAAGTTTTCAAATCATTTATCAGTTTCAGCTTGGAATCATAAGGAATGATATAACGAGCCAAATATTTTTTATTATCACCGAGCAAATCAAGTATTGTATTTCCTTGTCGTGACGCAGATGGCGTAGGGTGGATCTTAAATGTGCTTAATTGAGCAACCATGCGGGAAAAATTCATTGTAGGATATAGAGCAAGAGGATATCGGGGAATTTTATCAAGCCCAATCTCTTTTGCTAATTTTTCCTGATTATCACTAACGGGATCTATTGCTAAATATGGTTCTCTTGCTAAATACTGAGAGATTTTGTAATATTGGGTTACGCTGGCATAACCTTGGTACTGGTAACTTTTTTCATTCAAAGTGTATGGGTATATTGCCCAGAGTTCTCCGTCTTTACAATCTGAAAAATTCCTGACCGCGAAATATAATGCTACAAGTGCGTTTTCTGTCCAATCTAATAATCTTGTTGGTGCGCCGTGATGCTGCATTAAAAATAACCAACCACAATGATCGTCTTGATTCGGTATATTCTGGGTTAGAGCAGGAGCAACACGCTTAAATTCGTCAATTACAGAATATTCGGTGTCTGACCTTACAGCTATTTTTGGAATATATTCTGGGCGGAATATTTGCGGTGTTAGATTCCCATGTTTTTCTGGGTGACCCCGAAACCAATTCTCTGAAAGAGTGGTGGCTACTTCAATAATCTGATTAATTTCTCTGATTTCACCAGCATCATAAGGCAGTGTTTTATTGATATTCATATTTTCCAAATTTTAATTCTTCTTTTTATCCCTTTATTACACATAACGGTTTTAGCTGTGCAATTTTTTTACTGATGCCGGCATTTTCCACTATATCCACTACCTCTGTTACATCTTTGTACGCCTCCGGCAATTCTTCATCCAGTGTTGCACGGCTGTCGGCACGCATGTTTATTTTTACATTGATG
>DBJWYX010000324.1:0-2946 GCA_052360825.1 Candidatus Wunengus sp. YC64 | reverse complement strand
TTAGAAGGCGTATACGGCTAGTTAAACTATTGTATTGTAGGTGACTTTTTTTGCCGCTTTAAAATCATACTATATGCTTTAATACAAACCCTCATTCCACAATAAGGACGAACAAAGTTGTAAAATAAGATTGTAAACAGTCATCCGGCCTTTCAATTCCTTAATCTCTTTTTCCTGCTTCGGGTATTTATCAGGGATACAGTGCCTGTCTCTTAACATTCCTATAGGCGCATTCAATCCATCATGAACCCATTCAGGCAAATTGCCACCGGGAAGATGTTTCTCTCTGTCCCATCAATAAGAGGCTCAATTGAAAAGTGGGTGAAAGGCGGCAATCCGGCGGTGTATCCGCAATGCGGATTGTAAAGGAATTATATTTAATCGCCAGGAGTATCGAAGAAAGGTAGATTCACAAATGCAATTTAAAATGTCATTAGCTCGACGATTGAAAACTCTGATTATAGGAGATGCCCGCAGTCCTCATGACAGGACAATATTTCATAAAATATCACTGATAGCTTTTTTTGCCTGGATTGGGTTAGGAGCGGATGGTCTCTCCTCTTCTTGCTATGGTCCCGAGGAAGCCTTTCGGGCATTGCGGGAATATCCTTACCTGAGCATATTTGTGGCTTTGGGTTCGGTGCTGACAATTTTTGTGATTAGTGCAAGTTACTCGCAAATTATCGAGCTTTTTCCTTCGGGCGGTGGTGGGTATCTTGTTGCCAGTAAATTACTCTCTCCTACCCTGGGAATGTTTTCCGGTTGCGCACTCGTAGTAGATTATGTGCTTACGATTACCGTTTCCGTTGCGAGTGGCGCGGATGCTAGTTTCAGTTTTCTTCCCGTAGAGTGGCACACATACAAACTTCCGTTTGCAATTTCCGGTATTGCGGCGCTCACCCTATTGAACCTGCGAGGAGTAAAAGAAGCAGTTGCTCCCTTAATCCCCATCTTCTTAATTTTTGTCATTACCCATGCATTTGTAATCGTATATACGCCGATCACGCATTTGACGCATGTTCAGGGAGTTGTAAAAGAGACGGTATCCAATGTTCACGATGTGAGTTCAAAAATTGGACTTGTAGGAATGTTTTTACTGATTTTGCGTTCGTATAGCATGGGTGCCGGAACCTTTACAGGAATAGAAGCTGTCAGTAACGGTCTCCCGATACTTCGGGAACCACGGGTGAGGACTGCCAAACGCACCATGCGCTATATGGCGATTTCATTAGCTGTCATGGTGATAGGATTAATGTTTGCTTACCTCCTTCATGGGGTTGAACCACAATCCGGAAAAACCTTGAATGCGGTTCTCTTTGAGAAAGTTACGATGAATTGGGAAGCTGGTACGAAGAACTGGTTTCTCATCGTGGCGCTTGTTTCCGAGGCAATGCTGCTTTTTGTCGCAGGTCAGACGGGTTTTCTGGATGGGCCTCGGGTAATAGCCAATATGGCCCTCGATCGCTGGCTTCCCACCCGCTTTGCCGTGCTGAGTGATCGTTTAGTGGCGAAGAACGGAATTTTGTTCATGGGTATTTCGGCGTTATTGTTGATGGTTTTTACGCGTGGCTCTATTCAAATTCTGATAGTGCTCTATAGCATTAACGTCTTTATCACGTTTACCCTTTCCCAATTGGGTATGGTACGTCATTGGTGGAAAAGCCGTCTGGGTATTATTAAACACCGATGGTGGAAACTCTTTATTAATGGTTTCGGATTGATGCTGACTTCTTTTATCCTTGTATCAGTAGTCATACTCAAATTTCATGAAGGGGGTTGGATAACCTTGCTTGTTACCGGTACCCTGGCTGTTGTTGCAGTTGTTATAAAGGGACATTACCATAAAACCGCCCGTCTCTTGAGTAAGCTGGATAACCTCGTTCAGGTAGCTGGTTATTCCAGTTCAGGATTGTCACCTGATAGAACTCAGGATGTAAAGCCGCGTCAGGAGTTTGATCCAACGGCTAAGACAGCGGTTTTACTGGTTAGCGGCTTTAATGGAAGGGAACTTCATACACTCTTCAGCGTCTTCCGTACCTTTGAAAAGACGTTCAGGAATTTTATTTTCGTTGCGGTTGGGGTGGTTGACGCAGGAAATTTCAAAGGGCTAGAAGAGATGGACCATCTTAAGAAACAGCTAAAAGATGATTTAGACCGTTACGTAAGCTTCGTACAGCGGAACGGATATTACGCCGAAGGCTTCTATTCAATTGGTGTCGACGTTGTTGATGAGATTGTTCAGATTACCCTGAGGATTTTAGAACGTTTTTCCCATCCGGTTTTCTTTGGGGGACAGCTTATTTTCCCAAAGGATTCTTTTCTTTCACGAGTATTGCATAACTACACGATATTTGCCGTCCAAAGAAGGTTGTATACAAAAGGAATTCCTGTTGTTATTATGCCTATCCGGGTATAAAAGGGTTTTCAGTTATCTATTTACAGGAATATGCCATGATGCTTTCCGACCTCCGGGACTGAGAAACAAAAGGTTTTTAGAATCATAAATATGAAAGAGAGGTAATCTATGACTTATTTAGAAGCAGTAATACTTGCCATTATCGAAGGGATTACTGAATTTCTGCCTATTTCATCTACTGGCCATATGGTAATCGCTTCTACGTTTATGGGAATCAGTGAAAATGTCCTGACAAAGAATTTCGAGATTGTCATACAGTTAGGCGCTATTTTATCGGTGGTAGTGCTTTACTGGCGCAAATTCTTTACCTCTTTCAGGTTTTATCTGAAATTAGCCTTTGCATTCCTGCCGGCTGCCGTTGCAGGCGCTTTATTGGGTGATTACATCGATATTTTATTAGAGAGTATATGGGTAGTGATTGCTACCCTTTTTCTTGGCGGGATTGTTTTGGTTTTTGTAGACAGATGGTTTAAACATGCCGAAGGGACGGAAGAACAGGAAATATCATGGTTCCAGGGTTTCAAAATCGG
>DBJWYX010000323.1:0-2965 GCA_052360825.1 Candidatus Wunengus sp. YC64 | reverse complement strand
ATGCTTCAAAATATAATCTCCGTAGCTAACTCAATTTGATAAGCCGGATCGGCATCACCATCATACCGCGGTGATGACGCCAACCCTAAAACATCACCGTCATCCCTCTTTTCACGATAATATTTACCGGGAAAAAATACACCCGTCAGGAGATTGAAGGAAATGTGTTTCGTTAAATCATAACTGCTATAAAAATCTAATTCGTGCCCCAAATCAGAGCTTAATGCGATAGCACGATCATTAAGTATTCCTACGGCATGTTCAAAACTCCTTAGGTACCAATAATCGAATGATACTGACCATTTATCTGTTACCTGTAAATCAACTCCCATATTGGGTAAAATAAGATCATTCAGTTGATAGGTATCACCAAAAATACTGGGCCGTGCAACTCCGTAATTCAGCGCATTGCCACCACCGGTTGCTAAATAGGGTCCATAAGCAGCAGGATAAATGGTATCTGAGAGGTTTGCATTTGTTGGAGAATAGACAGAGAAGCTGTTATTACTATGAGAAGTAAATTTACCGCTTAACACGTCGTTACTATCCATCTTGTTGCCGGAACTAATAAGTAATTTCGACCTCGGAGTGATTTTTTCGAAACTATAAGATACATCAGCATACGCCATGTAACCTTTATGAATAATATCGGAGCTATCCCCAATAACATTTGCGTTACCAAAATTCTTTGCCACTTCAAATCCAACATTTAACTTATCGAAATTCATGTCAGCATCAATGCCTATAGTTCCCAAATTATCCTCGTTTACCGGGAATGGATACGTATTAACCCTGCTTGTACTCGGTGTCGTGTCGTGCAATAATCCTACATAAGGTTGAAACGAATGATCACCCCATTTGATCATAGTGTCAAAACTCACAAAATGGGCATTTGAGTCATATTCCACATCCAATGCCCTTTCTTGCGGTACTTGAGGCCCTAGAATAATTTTATTCTCTATGTCGGGTTTTACATAATATACCCTCCATTGAAAATTCTCATTGGTACTATAAATACTGGCGCCATAATTCTCATAGTATCCTCCAAGGGCATAACCGTTCCCGAACTGATTCGGATACTGACCTATCTTAAATTTTAGCGGCAAATTAATAACTACTGAATCTATCCAATATTCTTCAACCCGTGGAATTATCTCAGGCATGCTATAATTATCGACTTCTCCAAAAAGTGTATTAATTTTCCTGTCAGATACAATTGGAGCATCAAAGTCAAAAGGCCCGTTACTTTCAAATTTTATAAAAGACGTTAAAAATTCTTTGTATGCAATATTAAATTTCGTATCATAAGTATATCCCATATAGGTAACACCATCGCTTTTATTACTGTTCAGATCAAGATTATTCCCCAATGTATTCCCCGAAAGCCGTAAGTGATTTTCTATAGAAAATTTTAAATCTGGAGATAAATCATAAGATGTTTCAGCAACAGCAAAAGAAGGGATTAAAAACAACGTGGCGAAAATGTAGGTACTTTTATTTTTTATCATAACACTTAGTTAAGATAAAAGGGTATACTTTTTATAAAACCCTATGTTTTTATACACAAGGTTAGCAGACAAAAAATTTGGAGCTTCATTCCCAGGATTTGGTTTCAACTCTACGACATCCAATCCTATTACATTTCTCTCTTTATATACCTTACGCAAAAAATCTATCACCCGATACCATCCTAAACCGCCCGGAACGGGCGTGCCGGTTGCAGGCATTATGGACGGATCCAAACCATCTACATCTAAAGTAATATATACGTGGTCTTCTAAGGTGTCTATAGCTTCCTCATGCCAGGAATCGTTATCGTAGATATCTCTTGCATAAAACACCGATACTTCGCTCTTGTTCTTTTTTAAAAAGTTATGTTCTTCTTTTGAGGCCACCCTTACACCAAAACTGGTTACTTTGCATCGCAAGTCTTCTACTACCCTTCTTGATACACTAGCATGACTATAGCGTGTCCCGCCGAATTGTTCCATTAAATCAAGATGTGCGTCCAGTTGAAGAACTGATAATCTCTTATATTTTTCTTTGTACGCCTTTATCGCCCCTTGTGAAACAGAATGTTCTCCTCCTAATGTTACCAGAAATTTATTATCTTTTACAATCCCTTTACTGGCGTGGTAAACCGCATCAATTACCTTTTTTGGATCTGTGTGTATTTCCTCGACGTTGAGAGTCCCTACGGTAAAAATTCCAACCGTATATATTTCACCTAGTTCGTCATCATACGGTTCCACATTCACAGATGCATTCAATATTGCACTCGGACCCATTTTTGTTCCCGTTTGATATGTAGCGGTTCCATCAAAAGGCACTCCCATGATCACAACCCTGGATTTCTTGTAGGCTTCACTCTCACTTTTAAAATCATAGGGAAATGCGCCAAATTGCAATGAACCCAAAACATATTTTCTGATATTGTTTAACATGCACTTCTCCGATATTTATAATCAATTAAAAGAATTTACCAACAAAAAAGGCATCTGTTGCCAGATGCCTTTTTTGCTTTTTATATTCAAGATGAAAAACGACATTTTTTAGTGTCGACTTTCTCGTCTCTTTCTCCACATTGCAGCACCAATCATTACAACTGCGACAACTCCAACAATACTTCCTACCATGCCTGCAATACCTTTTCTTTCCTTTGCTGCAATAAGTTGATCGACCTTCTTTCCCCTCTTAAGCGCAATGGCCTGGCTTTCCAGTATATTAATCTTCTGATAAACCTTAGCAGCGCCATACCACCATGCAATGTCCTGCTGACCGTGAGCAACACCTTTATAGGCATGTGCCTTATCGCCAAACCACATATCAGCATAAGTAATTTCTATTTCTGAAGGGTTATTTCTTCCCGTAGCAAATAAACCATGCAAGCCTAGAATCGGTCCGATAACAGGTACCTTTCCACCCTGTGTTTTGAATGCCTTATACACAGCATCTCCTAATAGTC
>DBJWYX010000322.1:0-2965 GCA_052360825.1 Candidatus Wunengus sp. YC64 | reverse complement strand
TGAATATGGTGGCTGTGGAGAGCGAAGAGGCAAGGCAGACGACCGTCATGCTTTCGCAGGTAAAGCCCGATACCCTCGTGGGTGAGATCAAAAAGATGCAGACCTTGCATCTGCCTTCACATCACCACGTTGATGTCCATGATATTCATCCTGACAGACTTTATAAAATATTCACAAAAACTTATGAGAGTGTACCAAAAGATTTTGAGGGCTTGCTTGGGATTGAAGGAGTTGGCCCAAAGACCATTCAGGCGCTTGCCCTGATTTCAGAGCTTGTGTATGGTAAATCTCCAAGCTTTAACGATCCTGTAAGGTACAGCTTTGCCCACGGAGGCAAGGACGGGTATCCATACCCAATAAACAAAGAGGTTTATGACGGTTCCATTGAGATATTAAGAAAGGCGCTCAAACAGGCAAAGGTGGGAAACAGTGAAAAGATGGATGCCATTAAGCGATTGAATTATCTTATGTAATTGTTAAGTTCGTAGAGACGCTCCTGTGGGGCGTTTCTACAGAGGAATAACACACCCCAACCCCTCTCAAGAGGGGATATAATAATCCCCTCTTGGGAGGGGACAAAGGGGTGGGTTAATTTAGAAAATTTGTTCGGTTCAATAAATAACAAGATAAATGGAGACAAAGGAACATGAAAAATAAGATACAATGGTTTTTAACGGCAGCAACCGTGGTATATTTAGTTCCTTTTATTGTATCTGGCTCTGAGGTTGGTAATAGGTTTGTAGATTTCAGCTTAGAAGACCCGCAGGCAAAGAAGTACTCTCAATCTGATATGGAAGGTAAAATAACCCTTGTGGTGTTACAAAGCCGGACTACCCTTCAAACTGCGGTTGATTGCAAGACGGAGTTAAAATCTTTGGCCCAGGAGAATCAGAAGGTACAGATGATTGCCATCATGGATTTGAGGAAGAGACCTCCGCTCGTTCCAAAATCCGTGCTGAAGGGAAAGATTTCCGGGCAAGACCCGACCTCGAAAGAAATCCCTTTCCTCTTAGACTGGGATGGTGCTGTAACGAGGTCGCTTGGGGGTGAGGACAACAAATGTAAGATATTAGTTGTCGATCCTGCGTTGAAAGTAGCATACAAACAGGAATACAAACAGGCAGCAATCGATAGCGAAATAAAACCGCTGCTTGATGAATTATCTGGTGGACAAAAATAAGAAACAACATCAAGAATCAAGACCTGACCCTTTTCGTTCTTCGTTAAATAACTTTTGCCTTGAATCTGTCCATAAACATATCAGATCTTGCCTGAATAAAACCATCCAAATTGTTTGTTCTCATTGCATCAAGTGCTTTCCGTGAAATAAAATGAGATTCTAATGTACTCAAAAGTTTAGCTTCATCATTACCGTGAGATTCCAAACAATCACTGATAAATTCAGAGGGGACTTTATCTTTTTTCTTTTGATTTGTAGTTTTGTCCAATAATGTAAGATTAAAGATGCAATCAGCACCTCTATATTTGGATGAAGGGAATAAATGGTCAACATGACATTCACTTATCTTGACATCTTGCCCTGTCAATAAATCTTTACTACTATTCAAAATTAAGAAGTTATAGAAACCTTTTGCGAGGGCAGATGTTCGTGCAGCCTTTAGCATCTCATTTTTAACATGCTCATGAGTGATAGATAAGTCTGGTTTTGTCTCGTCATTGTTAATCCAGTCGCGAATACTGCGCATATCACTGAACGACTTTGAGTCAACAGCATGGTTATATCTTTGAGTAAATACTGATAACCAATACCAAAGGTCAACTTTATCAAAAAAGACTTTTGAATTTCCTTTATGTTCAATTTCTCGCAAAAAGACTGATAAAGGAATTAACATACTCGTATAAGGTATTAATTCCAGATTTCTCTTTCCAACCTTTATTTTTGCTGCTCCATATGTATGCTTTATCCTATGAAATGCCTTTTCTAAATATTTCACCGCCTCATGCCATAAAGTATAAAATTCAGCTTGATTCTCGCTGCTATTCTTTTCAGGTTCTATAAGTCTTATAAGATTTTGTGGTTTCGGTTCTAACTCTTTTAAAAGAGCCATAACCTTTAATACTGATTCATCTTCAAGAAATTCCAAGAAAGGCATCGTTTTAATTTCATGCTTTAATTGGTTTAACTTTATACCTACAGGATAATATTTTGCGACAGCCAATTCAAAGATGCCTAATCGAGTACCAGTTCTATTGATTCTTTCAAAAATGTTTACAATATCATCGTCTGATGTTGTTGTTGGTAAGGTTATGATTGGGATAGTACACTTTTGAATTTTATCAAAGATACTTTTTATATTATCTTTAGCTGTAGTGCTTAATCGTGGATTATTCTCGAAATACTGATCGAGCGTTAATTGATTCTTAAAGACATTCATTGTTGGAAGATTTTTAATATCAATGCCATAAGTTTGATTGTAACTCTCATAAAACATTTTTTTAATATCAGCACTCAATCGTAATCTTCGTGCTATGTCTTCTATATCTGCCAGTCCAATAACATCCATTGTATCTGGTCGTATATAAAATTTACAGATAAACCCTGTTTCGTCAGAAAGTGTCACATTGGGTTCAAAGAAGGAATAAAATAATGACGTTATCCTTTGCTGTCCATCAAGGACATATTTTAATGTATTGTGTTTTTGAGAACTTGCTACATTTTGATCAACACCACGAATAAGCCTTGGGGCAAATCTCAAGTTATCAATAGAACTTTCGAGAAGCAAAAGCGAACCAATGAAATAATTATTTATAACTGAATTTAAAAGCTCCTCTATTTGCTTTCTTTCCCATACAAAATCACGTTGAAAATCAGGTAATACTACGGCTCCGCCTGCAGCATTATTAAGTAGGTCCATCATCTGCACTTGTTTAACATCTGCCATTCTTATACCCCCTAATTAAATTCAAAATGGAAAATCAGTTTTTTATTTTGATTCAATGTTTT
>DBJWYX010000321.1:0-2969 GCA_052360825.1 Candidatus Wunengus sp. YC64 | reverse complement strand
CAGCCTTGCTAATGCCCAGCGAATTGCTCATCTGGGAAGTTGGGAATGGAATATTGTAACAAATGAGATGCGCTGGTCAGATGAAATTTATCGAATATTCGGTTTAACGCCACAGAAATTTGGACCCACGCATGAGGCATTTCTGAATACAATTCATACGGACGATAGGGGTTTTGTTAAGGAATCTGTAATTAAGGCATTATATGGAAAGGCGCCTTACAGCGTTGACTATCGTATAGTCCTGCCAGATGGTTCCGAACGTATCGTTCATGAGCAAGCCGAAGTTATTTTCGATAATGCCGGCAAGGCAATTCAGATGAATGGGACGATCCAAGACATTACCGACCGCAAACAGGCAGAGGCGGCGCGGCGGGAGAGTGAAGAGAGGTTGAAGTCCATTCTAGACAACACACCAGCAGTTGTCTATATTAAGGACATTCAAGGTAGGCATACCTTTATCAACAGACAATTTGAAAAGCTATTTCATATCAAAAGAGATGAGATACAAGGGAAGACACCTTACGATTGCTTTCCCCGAGAGATTGCGGACTCACATTTAGAAAATGACCGAAAGGTATTTGACGCAAAAGTTCCTATGCAGTTCGATGAAAGAGCGACACACGACGATGGGGTGGTACACACCTACCTTTCAGCCAAGTTTCCGCTCTTCGATGATAAGGGCGTTATTTATGGCATATGCGGTATTTCTACAGATATAACTGAACGCAAACAGATGGAGTGGTTGATACAAAGAGAAAGAGACAGACTGCAAAAGTACCTTGATATTGCCGCAGTTATGTTTCTGGCGCTCGATACCGATGGAAAAACCACGCTTATCAATAACAAAGGCTGTGGAATATTAGGCTGTTCAGAGAGAGAAGTTATTGGTAGAAATTGGATTGATACCTTTGTGCCTCAAAGGATGAGGGACGAGATAAAAATACTTTTTGATAAGGTAATGCACGGCGAGATGGAACTATCAGAATACTTTGAGAGTCAAATTTTAGCCAAAAATGGTGAGGAGAGAACGATTGCCTGGCATAGCGCTTTTTTGAAAGATGAAAAGAATACCACCATCGGCATACTCAGTTCCGGGGTAGACATTACTGATTATAAGAAACGGGGAGGAGAAAAAAAAATTAAATATTTACAAATAAAACGTTTCGGTTCAGGCTGCAAGCCTGAACCAGCCGAAAAGCATTCCGAATTTTAAGTTTTTGTGTTTTATAAAAAAGCAAAAACTGGAGAGAGTTTTATCTTTAAACCCGGAAGAAGAGGCGACTCAAGCTCATCATTTTCAGGAAAACTTTTAAAAAGGACAAATACACCTTCTTTAAGACAGTGTAGTTCTATTGTTTTTCCGTCAGGGTCGACAATCCCGTATTCTTTTACCCCAAATCTTGCATAGAGTCTCTTTTTCTTCATCAGATCAGTATATGCCGTGGATTCGGAAAGTATTTCAACGGCAAGGTCGGGAGCGGCCTGAATATGGGTTTTCCCGATAATATGGGTCCGTTCTTCAGAAACAAAAAGTATGTCTGGCTGAACGACGTTTTCCTCATCAAGATAGACATCACATGGAGCGTCGAACACCTTGCCGAGCTTCTTTTCTCTTACAAAGCGTTCTATTTCATACTCTATATTTTTTGATATCCATTGATGATACGGAATTGGCGCCGGCGCCATCATGAGACATCCTCCTATTAATTCATATCTTTTATCGTCAGACATGTTGAGGTAGTCTTTATAGGTATATCTTCTTTTGTCAGTAACCACAGTCATGATAAAATCTCCTCTTTCCGCACGGTATTTTTCAGTATTTTAATATCCTTTAAGGGATATTGCAATTATAATACGTTTGCGTACTTTATAAAAATCGGTGACGTTTTAATGTGAATATGTTCAACATCACGCCTTGCGATTGCTTAAAATCCTCACAGGAAATCAAACAGTGGTACGAAATAAATTACCATTCACTCTCACTGAATGGGCTGTGGTTAAAAGGGGGAGAACTCAATACCATGGACCCAGCCTTGTTTCCTCAGGCAGAGCTGCGATTCCTGATTTGCCGGTTATCTACATACCGTGACGTATCGGCATCCATCTCTCACGGATTGGTAGCTCAGATTGCCCAGGAAGTTGAAGGCGTTTTTACCGATTTTGCCTTCCTGCCGCCGCCCAAAGATACGGAAGTAATGACCACCTCAAAAATTCCCCTCTGGGTAGGCATAACCACGAAAGAACCGCCGTGCGCATTTGATGTGCTGGGCATAAGCAACTCCGTTGTGCTTGAGTTGCTGAACCTGCCAAAACTCCTGCATTTTTCAGGCATTCCACTCTTCAAAAACGAACGAATGAGGCGCCAGGAAATTCCCATTGTTGTGCTCGGTGGGGCCAGTGCGGCAGTCACGTCAATCTTGCATGGACCGATAAAAGAGCAGGGATTTGGAGATAACTACGGCCTTGTGGATGCCGTGCTTATTGGTGAAGGGGAATTTTCTATCAAACAATTTCTGGAGGTTGTAAAAAAAGGGAAGTCAACTGGTTTAACAAAGGCAGAAATTTTAAATGCCTGTCATGGAAAAGTGGATGGATTCTATGAACCAGATAAATATGAACACCAATATAAAGTAGTCGTACAAAATCCAGAAACAGCAGGAAAAAATTCGCTTTTTAATGAGGGATGTTTGTTAGATATCATACCAAAAGAACCGTATGTCGCATATCCTGTAAAAAGCGCAGTTGTGTACGATCTTGATCAGGTAAGGACCATGGAGTCCAGTCCTGTATGGTATGAAGAAGAAGGCCTGGGTACTGGAAACTTGCAAATCAGTAACGGATGTCCCTGCTTCTGTGCCTTTTGCGCCGAAAGCTGGGAGAGGAAACCTTATCGGGAGCGGTCCTTATCGAAACTCTTAGAAGCTATGAGATCGGCAAAGGCGCATCAGGGACTCGATACCATCAACTTC
>DBJWYX010000320.1:0-2998 GCA_052360825.1 Candidatus Wunengus sp. YC64 | reverse complement strand
CAAGCTACATGGCTCCGGCTTTTACCATGACGGGTCTTTCACCCGTTAGAAAACACTGCCCTTCACTGGGCACGCCAATCTACAAGATTGAACCAGCATAAACACACCCCGAACCCCTCTTTTTAGAGGGGATAGACGTGTCCTTTCGTGTAGATTTGCGGCAAATAATTCTCTATTCCACAATTACGATTAAATGATTGTCGTTCTGGAAGACTTTTCTGGCTAATCGTTCCACATCCTGTACCGTAACCTTTTTCAACTTTTCAGCCTCCTGTTCGTCTGCTTCGGGCGCTTTGTCATCAAGCAACTTCATGCTTATGTAATACGCCTGGTTCACACGATCCAGCCGCCGCATACCACGACGTCCTAAAATAACATTTATGGTCTTTTGCACCTCCTTCTCTTCGATCTTTGCTCCATGCATGGAGACAATCTCGTCACGAATACCTTTTATAGCCTGCTCGATGTTTTCCGGTCGAGTACCCATTGAGATACGATACCACTGAACACCCCGGTATTTATGGAAAGAAACGCCGATACTGTAAGCTAGACCCAGCTTTTCACGCAGGTTGAAAGCGAGTCTGTCACCAAAGATGGTTTCCATTACGTAGAGCGCCGGTTGATCTTCCTCGCTTACATCACACGTATTTGCCACAGAGATATATGATTGTTGTTTACCGACTTTTTCACGGACTGTAGTACCAAGCGCCTTGAATTCCGGTGTAAATGCAGGCGACTGACAGCCTGCATCTCCCCAACTACCGCCAAAGTTTTTCTTTACCATTGCCAAAGCTTTATCAATGGAAATATTACCGGAGACAGCCAGAATAAGGTTTGAAGGATTGTAAAACTTACCATAAAAGGCTTTCACATCTTCCAGTTGAATCTTTTCCAGTTGTTCTTTCTTGCCGGACAACCAGCCAAAACCGGGATTATTTTTGAACAGATTATCGTAAAATATTCTATCTGCCACCCTGGGGGTGCTCATCGTGTCGTTTTCTGAGAGTACCACGACCTGCTTCTTTGCCTCATTGTACACCTTTTCTGAGAGATTGGGCTGCCTCACCATTTCTGCAAGGAGTTTCAATCCCTGCTCAAAAAAGGTGTCCACCAGTTTCAAGCGCATATATGCAAAGCGTGGAGTATTGTAATAGTCGTCAAAGGGGATTTCAGGGTCGTCATAGAGTTTCAATTCAGCGCCCATGGATTCTAATGTTTGGTAGAACGCCTTATCCGGGTGTTCGGTCGTGCCGCCCTCAGAAAGCATTCTTTGTAATATCTCAGTCAAACCCCACTTCTCTTTGCCTTCACTGAGGCTGCGTTCCTTTGCCAGCAAGTGTATCCCTATAACCCTGCTATCCTGGTTTTCCTTTATTACCACAGTGAGGCCGTTTTCCAGCTTCTCCATGTAGTATTGGTTGGGTGATCGGGTGGCGGTTTCGCCTGCTGTTTTCTCGACCGGAGGAGACATGAGCGTGACTACTGGCATCTGTGCGCTTAGATATTGCGCCGCTGCCTTCTGTATGGATTGCGGCGTTACCTTCGTCAGACCGTCCATATAATCACGGAGGAAGGCATATCCACCCGCCGCCAGATAACCGGATTTCATCATGCCGTAGTAATGTAAACTCTCCTGCAAATAAATCTCATGCGTTGCCCTGGCTGTCAGCGTTGATTGCACTTCACTTGCCTGGACAGGGTTCTTTTTCATATCCCGTACCGCCTGTGTAATCAGTTCTACCACATGTTCCACATCAATATTTATGGGGAGTTCTGCGGATATTTGTAATGTAGAAAAGTCGCTATTGAAATCTACGCTTGTACCAATATCAATAACAAGGTCTTTGTTTTGTTCCTGCATGAATAACGTTTTCAGGACAGAATTATCTCTGCCGCCTAAAAATTCGGATAGCAATACCAGCGACTGAAAATCATCAGAAACTGGCGGCGGCAACAGATAACCCATGGTCAGATATTGGCGATCTTTTGGGAATTTACCCATGCCGTTTGCCTTGATAATGCGTAATCTTTCAGGCGGATTCAGTTTTATGGTTCGGTGCTCAGGTATTTGTCCTGCCGGATATGGGCCATACTTTTTTTTCACCAGCTCAATCATTTCAGAGGTTGAAAAATCACCTATCACCATCAAGGTTATGTTATTCGGTACATACCATGTCTTGTAATAATCCCATACGCGTTCGCGTTTTAAATGTGAAATAGTGGAAACCGTACCAAGCACGGGGCGTTCGTACGACGTGCCTGCGTATAATACCTTCAGGAAGTGATTGCTTACCTGCTGTTCCGGATGGTCTGCACCCTTTCCAATCTCTTCTATAACGATACCGCGTTCCTTCTCGAACTTTTCGTCAGGCAAGGTAGAATTGAAGAGCATGTCCGCTTGTATATCCATCCCTTGCGCGATGTACTCCTTCGGCATGAGGATCATGTAGTTGGTATAATCCGGCCCGGTATGGGCATTATTGTAACCGCCGTAAAAATCCATCTCATCATAAATCTGTTTCTGTGTGCGTGTCTTTGTGCCGTTGAACAAGAGGTGTTCGAGGAAATGGGCTGATCCATTGCTGGCCTCATCTTCATTCCGGCTGCCGGTCTTGACGATAGTAACCACAGCGATCATTGGATTGGCGTGATTTTCAACGAGAATAACTTCCATACCATTATCCAGATAGAATACTGCGGCTTGCTGCGTTTCCTTAAACATGGACTGTATTTGGTTGTTTTGATTTTCACCGTAACACAGTTGGCATCCCATCCAGATGGATATCATTATAATCGCAATTATCTTTTTCATGTTTTTCATCTATACTCCATAAAATGCTTTATTTTAAAGGTTCTTCAGGCTTTTCTGTTGGTACATCGATAAGTTACAAATACCCCCCCTCCCTTGATGGGAGGGGTTAGGGGAGGGTGGTCGACATTTTTCTTTCACCCCCACCTAGCCTCCCCCATCGTTCGACTGAGCTCACGACGAAGTCAA
>DBJWYX010000319.1:0-3010 GCA_052360825.1 Candidatus Wunengus sp. YC64 | reverse complement strand
TATTTATTGTCAATCCCATAGTGTTGAAAAGGTATCATGAAAACATAACACCATCCCTTAGTCCCTTAAATCGAGGGCAATGTCATTAAATTCGGCTGACTTCGCCAGCAACATTTAAACTCCCCTCTAGAAAGAGGGGCTGGGGGGGACACTGCAAACTTACACACCCCTTTATCCCCTCTTTTTAGAGGGGAAAACGAGGTATTTGATTGAAATTTCTTAACATTAAATTAGAAGAAATTGGTAGGTCAACCGTCTCGGTTGACCAAAACAAAAGCAATAAATGGATACAGGACAAGCGCAACCCCAAAACCCGCTTAAATAAAATGAAAATTCCTATACGATTGAATGAAGGGAGAGAGCTTTTCTCTTTGAGGTAAAGCCCGAAGGGCTGACAGAGTATAGCCCAGGGCGGTAGCCCTGGGATAAGGATTTAATACTGTTTTTAGCCCTGAAAGGGCGACACATTATCTTAATTCAATGACAGTGCTCATCGGGGGAGGGAAAGTTCCCTCGCCCCTTGCGGGAGAGGTTTGGTGAAGGGATTTTTTCAAAGGCCTGTAACAATTTAGTATTTTGAAAAAACATCCGAACTCGAGCGAGTGGGAGCATGTAGCACGACATTTATGTCGCTGTCCTGCGAACTGAAGTTCGCGCTACACAGACGGTAAAACCTGGTTTTTGTTAAGGTTTTTCAAAATACTAACTTGTTTCAAAAAACTAAACAGTTACCAAATTTCAACACTAATATTTTCTCTCCTTCGGTTCGAAAGGGCCGATGTTTACGGGTTTGTAGTCTAATCTTACACCATCTGTGGAAAAGGAGGCCTGTGTGTGTTTTAACCAACCGCCGTCGTCTCTTTTAGGGAAATCGGTGCGGAAATGAGAACCACGACTCTCTTCCCTTGCTAATGCGCCTGCAATAACAGCCGCAGCCACATCAAGGTCACCCTTGAGTTCCAGCGCCCACACAAGGCTGAGGTTCGTTCGTTTCCCGGTATAACTCAGCTTAATTTGTTTATATCTCTCTTGTAAGTTCTGGACCTCGTTAAATGCTTCTCTCAGTTGAGGAGCTTCGCGGAAGATACCCACCTTATTGTCCATAACTTTATTGAGGGACGCTTTGATATCGGCTGGCATCTCCTGTCCTTCAGATTTGCATAACTCATCAATCCTCTGTTCTGCTTGTTTTAATGCGTCGTTAAGAGCGCCCTCACCCTTTTTACCCGAAGAACCCTGCATATAGCGGGCAGCGTTAGCGCCTGCAACGGCTCCAAAGACAATGGTATCCAGTAATGAATTGCCTCCAAGCCGATTTGCCCCATGCACACTCACGCAGGCAGCCTCGCCTGCCGCATAAAATCCTTTTACCATCGTTTCACACTCCGCATTACAATCGATCCCGCCCATGGTGTAATGTTGTCCCGGCTGGATGGGAATAGGCGTTGTGACAGGGTCTACCCCAACGAATTCCATACAAATATCCCGTATGCCCGGCAACCTCCTGAGAATCTTTTCTTCTCCAAGATGCCTCAAATCAAGATGCACATAACTATTGTCAAAACCACCGCCTGCCATGATTTCACGGGTAATGTTTCTCGAAATAATATCCCTGGGGGCAACTTCCATATCCTTCTGTGAATCGCTGTATTTCGCCAGAAATCGTTCGCCCTTGTTATTCAATAAGAAACCACCCTCGCCACGACATCCTTCGGTAATCAGGATATTTTTGCCCAAAAGGGTAGTTGGATGAAACTGGATAAACTCCATATCTTTTAAAGACAGGCCTGCCCAGTACGGTACGGCCATGCCCATGCCTGTATTAATCAGGGCATTCGTACTATTTCCATAAATACGACCTGCTCCCCCTGTCGCAAAGATTACCGCCCCCGCCTGGAATGCCTCTAACCGTCCGCTCACAATATCGAGCGCTATCACGCCCACGCAAACCCCATCTTCAATCACCAGGTCTGTCACCAGCCATTCTTCGTAGATTGTAATCTCATTCCGTTCAGCCGCTTGTTTAAACCGGATGGTTTGTTGATACAGGGTATGCAAAAGGGCATGTCCCGTCTTATCTGCCGCATAGCACGTGCGAGGAAACCCAGCCCCGCCAAAAGGTCTTTGTGCAATCTTCCCTTCGGTAGTGCGACTGAAGGGACATCCCCAATGTTCCATCTCGTAAATACGCCCAGCAGCCTCTTTGGTCATACGGATAACGGCATCCTGGTCTGCCAGATAGTCACTTCCTTTCACCGTATCGAAGGCATGTTTTTCCCAGGTATCGTAAGCGCCGCGTGGATGATTTCCCAGCGGGGCATTAATCCCGCCCTGTGCTGCAACGGAATGCGACCGAATGGGGTGTACCTTTGAGATAACGGCAACTTTGATATTGTGGCGATTCAGTTCAATGGCTGCCCTGAGACCCGCAAGTCCCCCCCCCACTACAATAGCATCATGGTAAATCATAAAAAATTCCTTATATATCTCATACCAATTTAGTTTTTTGAAAATTTCAATACCGACAATATTTTACCACATTATGTAAGGGCAGGTTTCAAACCTGCCCCTACGGTAAATACGTTAAATGCACAAATGTTATTTTTTAAAAACTAAATTGTTACTAAATCTCAAAAGACGGGCTTTCGCAATAATCATATTTCAATACTACAAAAGCACCGTTTTAACACCAACAGCAGCAATTAAAAGAAAGACCAAGAGCGATATCCACAACAACTTCTTTTGAACACGGGTAAGACCCCAGAAATCGGCGACCGTGATGCGTATTCCATTCAAGAGGTGTACGGCAACTGCAAGAAGTAAAACATATTGAAATATGTATCCGCTCTTTGTATCAAACTTACTGATCGCATAATCATAGGCGTCTTTGCCGCGAAAGACAGAACTCAGGGTAAAAATATGTAAAAATAAAAATATGGTAACTGCCACACCGGTAACCCTGTGTATCCAGAATGACAGCATGCCTGGATTTCTGTTTTTCACCAGGTCT
>DBJWYX010000318.1:0-3036 GCA_052360825.1 Candidatus Wunengus sp. YC64 | reverse complement strand
AATTCACCCGCCCCAAACCGCGAAATTATATCGGATGACTTAATGTGTTTTTGTACGCACCGTGCAACCTCTATAAGGATACGATTCCCCATAAAATATCCATATCGATTGTTAATCGATTCAAGATTATCGATATTCATCAGAATACATGATAATGGCTTGTTTTTTGTCCGTGCCCGGTTAAACTCATTTTGCAAGATTACGAGCGAATATCGCCTGTTATAGACGTTGGTTAAACTATCGCGTACGGCATGCTGATTGACCATATCGTTTAATTGGTGTATCCTCGCGTTCAAGCTCTGCAAATTCTTTTCGTGCAGTTTCCTTTCGTCTATATTTACTAAAACACCATTATAATGGGTTACATTGCCCCATTCGTTCTTGACGCTTTGCAGGGAATCGGAGACCCACACATAAGACCCGTCTTTTTTTAATAACCGATATTCTATGGTTGAGTCGCTTCCATTCTGTAATTTTCGGATTTGAGCCGATACCATTTCTCTGTCTTCCGGATGCACCAGTTGGAGTAAGATATTTCGCGTCTTGTAAATTTCCTCCGGCTTGTGTCCGACCACCTTTTCTATCCCATCGCTGATATATTTTACAGAGCCGTCAAACATGGAAATGTACACAATCTCCGGAATAATATCCATAACGCTGTGGAACAATTTTTCAGATACGGTATTCGTTTTATTCTCTGTAGATTCGTTGTGCACTTCGCTATGAATGAAAAACTGTAAGGTACAACAAAAAGCCAGAACTACTAAACCGAAGATAATTCCTTCCAATCTAAAAATACTTACTACGGCACAATTTGCGGCAATAATGACACCAATAGCACAGTATTTATATCTGGTAATATATCTTTTTAGCATAGTTCTTTTTTCCCGTTGGTTTTGTGAAGTTCCTCTAAAAGTATTTTTAATTCTTCTCCCTCGATAACTTCCTTTTCCATCAGTGTCTTTGCCATACCCTGTAGTATTTCCTTTTTTTCGGTTAACAACGTTTTTACACGATGAAACGATTCATCCACGATCTTCTTTATTTCAAGATCAATTTCTCGTGCGGTTTCTTCGCTGTACTCCTTGCTGGAAGCAAATCCTCCACTCAAAAAGAGCGGTCTGTCGCCTTGTTCGAATGTTACCAGACCCATTTTATCACTCATTCCGTATTCTTTCACCATCATCTTAGCAATTTCGGTAGCCTTTTCCAGATCATTCTGTGCGCCTGTTGATATTTCGTTAAAGATAATTTCCTCAGCGATTCTTCCCCCCAGTAAGATGGCGATGCGATCCAGGAGTTCGGCTTTCGTCATCAGATATCGGTCTTCAGTAGGCTTTTGTAAGGTATACCCAAGCGCTCCGATACCGCGGGGAATCATCGATATTTTTCGTACCGGGTCTGCGTGCGGCAAAGAGCATGCAACCAGCGCATGTCCTGACTCGTGATGAGCGACGATCTCCTTCTCCTTTTTATTCATTAAACGTTTCTTCTTTTCGAGACCTGCCATGATACGGTCAATTGCCTCTTCAAATTCCGGCATACCCACAGCCTTCTTATTTCGCCTTGCCGCAAGCAGGGCGGCTTCATTGACGAGATTGGCAAGGTCTGCGCCGACAAATCCCGGAGTCATGGCTGCAACGGAGTGTAAATTGATTTCCTTCTCCAGTTTTACCCCTTTTGCGTGCACCTTAAGGATTGCTTCTCGTCCGTGGAGGTCTGGCCGGTCAACAACCACCTGGCGATCAAACCTGCCGGGTCTCAAAAGGGCGGAGTCTAGCATTTCCGGGCGGTTGGTAGAGCCCATGATAATTACGCCTTTATTGGAATCAAACCCGTCCATTTCTACCAGCAATTGGTTGAGCGTCTGTTCCCGTTCATCGTGTCCACCCATAGGATTTATTCCTCGCGCCTTGCCAAGGGCGTCAAGTTCGTCGATAAAGATAATGCAGGGAGCTTTCTGGTCTGCCTGGTTAAACAAATCCCTCACACGTGCGGCGCCTACGCCAACGAACATCTCGACGAATTCTGATCCGCTCATATTAAAAAACGGCACCCCAGCCTCTCCGGCAACGGCCTTTGCCAGGAGGGTTTTCCCTGTTCCCGGTGCGCCGACCAGCAAAACGCCCTTCGGTATTTTCCCACCCAGGGCGCGGAATTTTTCAGGGGTCTTCAGAAACTCAATAATTTCCTGAAGTTCCTCCTTTGCCTCATCGATGCCCGCCACATCGTCAAAGGTTACGTTCAAGTCTTCCTGGGCATACAGACGCCCTTTGCTTTTGCCAAAGGACATGATACTGCTTGCCGGACCGAATCGTTTAAATACAAAACGCCAGATTATAAATAAAATTAACAACGGCAGCACCCATGAGAAAAAAAACGTTTTAAACCACGGGCTTTCGTATTGTCCTGCATACTTTACACCCATGGATTCCAGGTCCTTCACCATGTCAGGGTCGTCCACACGGGCGGTGATAAAAACAGCATTTTTTGCTGTACCACGTTCTATCTCTCGCAGTTTGCCGCGAATCATCGTATTCGTAATATAACATTCCAGCACATTACCGTCTTTGACCAGCCTTTTAAAATCACTGTAGGTAATGCTCCTTACTCCGGGATTCATCAAATACATTTGCAGGAGGATGAAGAAGCCAAAGGCGATGATAATATGCCAGACGGAGAATTTCTTAGGCATTTTGAACTGTATCTTTTTGAAATCTTTGAACATGTACACTCCTTAAGTTGAAATTACACCATGTGAATATTCAGTGATCAGATTGAATTGTCGTAAATTATTCTATCAGAAAGTGCTGCATCACTCAAAGGAACTTTGTGATATTTGTAAAATTCTTCTATAAAATTTCTATTGTTCTCTGGAAAGGGCTTTAAGTTTTGGGTTATAGTAAATCTTCATGTCAGAGTTTATAACAACCCCCTAGCCCCCTAGTTGTTAAGGGGAATTTTGTGGGTTGCCCCTTTTTTAAGCTTGCTATAATGTAGAAAGTATTTGAGCTTTTGATAAAAGAGCGATACTCT
>DBJWYX010000317.1:0-3066 GCA_052360825.1 Candidatus Wunengus sp. YC64 | reverse complement strand
CTCTACACCAAGATAAACTTCTCCATTCCTATAGCAAAGGAAATCAGGTGCTTCACTGGAGGTGACTACCCAATCGTCTGTTTGTGGGTAAACTTGGTCAAATAATGTTTTTTCTTCGTCTTTATTCATTTAGTGTCTAATAAGTTATTATACAGGCCTGTATATCCTGCCAAAAGCGAGATATACGAGAAAAGGCACGTTGTGTGCCGGAATCAAGTTACATACGCGAACCCGCTTAAAAGATATTTTATGGTGAACCTTCCTCAACGATCTTGATTTCCTCTTCTGTCAATCCATACAGTTCATACACCAACCGATCAATCTGACGGTCAGTTGCGTCTATTTGGCGCTGGATGATGGTCTTGTCATGGTCTGCCTTTGCCGATGCTAATTGCTTGTGCAGTTCAAGCATCTGGTCAACAAGCGCAACCATACGGTTGTGACGTGCTTTGTCATCGGGTTCAAAAAAGTTGATGGGACGGATAGGGATTAAACGAACTTGGGCAGGGTTAATATTGACGTTATCAAAGTGCGCTTTGTACCAGTAGTTTAATAGAAGACTGTTGAATAGTCCTAAAATATACTTTAGTGAATACCTTACATCTTTCAAGATGATATTATTGAAATTATCCCTATTATAGAACTTGTTATCGTCATATGTTCCAACGAGTTTTCTCGGTAATGATTTGTTCCTTAAGCGAATAAAGAATATTTTTGGCTGTTCGAAATACTTTGGATCTCTAGGACACCAAAGCCATTCACCGTACTTTAAATAGCGTTTTCCCCAAAAGAGAGTATATCTCTGAATTGAGCTTTTAGTATCTAAGAGTTTTTTCCACTCAGGCCCTTCTGGATTTTCGGAAATGTATAAGTTGCGCGCACTATCTTCACGAGTTTTATAAACAATGATTCCCTGACTTATGTCACAAAGTGTAGCAAGTTGGACATTGTTCCCTCCGATTTTTTTAATAAGACCAACATTTGCCCTAATAAGGAAACGCTTTCCCGGCAATTTAGACCAGTCTGTTTGACTGATATAAGTTACATTTGCATCTTTACTAAAATCATCAGCCGTGTTTGGATGAACAACACGTGTTACACCTTTTTTTTGGCCTTTATGGTAAACTATTACCACTGGTTCTGATGCGTTGTTTTTCCATACATTATATCTGAAGTTTGAAAGTACCTGAATATTTCCTGACTCAAGAAGTGTTTCTCTCAATCCTTCGGCTCTTTCGGATTCAATAAAATTTGTAGGGACAATGAATGAAATTAAACCACTTCTTGAACTTAATCTAAGCGAACAAAACAAAAAGTATTCATAGGATTCGGGTTGCCCCTTGATAAGTTTATATTTTGCAAAAAGGTAGTGTTTTTCTGCATTGCTAAAAAGGGCTCCATACGGCGGATTCCCGATTACCGCATCAAACCCGCCATTTTTCATGATTTCCTGAAACTCTTTTTCCCAGTCAAAGGGGTTGACCTTGCGACGTTCCTCGTCGTCAACCGTAGAGACAGGTTTCAAACCTGTCTCTACATCTGCGGCAGTAGGGGTAGGTTTCAAACCTGTCTCTACATTTATGTTATAAAAATCCGTGCCGATGAGTGAATTACCGCACTTGATGTTGTTGCCGAGGTCGGGCAGTGCGCGCTCGTGGAACATCTTGAGCTGCTTTACAATGGTCTGTTCGGATTCCCCTTCTAACACCTTCAGCAAAAGGGATAGCTTGGTAACCTCTACTGCCTGTGGGTCAATATCCACACCATAGATGTTGTTGAGGAGGATGCGTCTGCGTTCAGCAGTAGTAAGTCGCCATTCACCGCAGAGACGCAAAACACGCAGAGAAAAATTTCCATCCTTTGTGCCCTCTGCGACTTTGCGGTGAGAATTCTCATGTTTGGAGTCCACAGCAGGGGTTGGGTTTAGGCTTGTGGCTTGGTATAAAACAGGTGTTTTGCCTGTTGCCCATTTTTCAGGGTCATTGGCTATATACCAGTCACGATGCCAGTCGAGCAGACATTGATATGCGCCCAGGAGGAATGAGCCAGAACCACAGGCGGGGTCGAGGATGCGGATTTTGGAAACCTCCTTCGGGGTAATGTCCTTAATTTTGGGTTTTGGGGTTCGGGTTTCGAGTTTCTGGTTTTGAGTTTCGGGTTTCAGGAGTTTTCCCACGGTGTTTTTTACGATGTAATCTACGATATACGTCGGTGTGTAATAGACGCCGCCTGCCTTCCTTACTTCTGGCTTTTCCTCTACTGCGGCGCGGTGACCTTCTGTAAGGCGGATCACCTTCCCTAAAAACTGCTCGTAGACCTGCCCAAGGATATCGGCTGAAAGAACGGAGAATTCATACGGACTGTCGGGGTAGTACAGGTTTTTGATAATATCCTTGAGTACCGTGTCGTCAATGATCAAGCTGAGTGTTAAAGTATCTGGTAATTCAGAGCGGTCTTTCTCTTTCTGGAAATGAAACAGACCGGAATTATAGCGTTCATCAGCACGATGAAACACTTCACAAAGACGCGCGTACACACAGTCGCCATTCTGTAAAGACATGAGCCGTCCATACTGCTCTATGCCGCGGTCTTCGCAGATACGCAGGAATATGATGCGGTCTATGGTACGCTGTACGGCAAAGTTCAAGTCGCGCTGGCTAAGGTCTGTGTTGCGGAGCGCAAGATTTCTGGCAAGCATGTCGCGCCACGATTCTATTTCTTTTAGAAAGACATCGTCAACCTCGGCAGTGCCTTTTTTGCCTTTACTTGATTCGGCATATCTATCGAATGAACCTTTTAATACGGCGTCACGCGAGAAGATTGGGACAATTTCATCCCAACGTTGTGCGTACTCATTGCAGGTTAGATACAGAATGCGTGCAGTAGATGCCTTGTCCGCCTTATCGGGCTTTGCCCTGCAATCGTACACGGCAAATTCTTCAAAGTCGGTAAGGATACTGAGTGAGAGTTTTGCTGACCATGCGTAACGGCGCAACTGGAATGCAGGAGAAATATCGTCTTTGAGATTAACGGAAGGTTTCTTTGTTTCTACGAAAAACTTGCGTG
>DBJWYX010000316.1:0-3073 GCA_052360825.1 Candidatus Wunengus sp. YC64 | reverse complement strand
ATTATGACGGAAACAGCGGGCAAGCCCGGCGCTGTGAGTATCGTTGATAAACATAATAAACTGGTGGGATTCTTTACTGACGGGGACCTGAGAAGACATTTGGAAAACGGCATATCATTTTTGCATGGCAGCGTGAAAGAGGTCATGACACGGTCACCAAAGGTCATCAACTCCCGTTGTCTGGTAGCCGAGGCTTACAAGATATTGAAAGACCACAAAATCGATCAAATTCCCGTGGTTGACGATTCCAATACGCCCATTGGCATTATAGACGTGCAGGATTTGCTGGAGGTTGGATTCTAACATTTTCCTGTTGGACGCTGATAAATGCAGATTTTTAAAATTAGGATGCCTTCGGCAGCAACTTTTTATATACACGGCAAATGCTGGTGAAAAACAACCCCCTCGCCCCCTTTATTAAGGGGGATTTCCTCAAGTCCCCCTTAGAAAAGGGGGATTCAGGGGGTTGTCTGGTATGCTATGACACAAACTTTGAAATTCCTGAACATTAAAATTTTAACCTCCTGCTATGCGGCGAAAATCTGCTTCCCGACCTAATGAAAGATATAAAATTAGTTATTATAGATGTTGATGGTGTTTTAACGGATGGCGCCATTTATATTGATTCCGACGGGCGTGAAATAAAGGCATTTCATGTATTGGATGGCACGGGCATCGCATACCTCCACCGTACCGGCATCAAGACTGCCATTATCAGCGGCAGGACATGCAAGGCGGTAATCCATCGGGCAAGCGAACTGGGTATTGAGGATGTATACCAGGGGGCTAAAAACAAATTAGATGCTTATAAGGAAATATTGAAGAAGTACTCACTCCGTGACGAAGAAATATGTTACATCGGCGACGACCTCATAGACCTTCCCATACTGTATCGTGTGGGGTTTCCTGTAGCAGTTGCCAACGCCACCCCACTTGTAAAACAGCACTCGGCTTATATTACGAAGGCAAAAGGGGGATGCGGGGCAGTGCGAGAGGTTGCAGAAAAAATACTCAAATACCAGGACAAGTGGCATCTCATCATGGAACGGTATCAAGAGCACCCTGAAAAGGAAAAGAGTTAAAAATATGAGTAATAGAAATCCAGAAAGTTTTCAGCATACCATTAAAGCTTTTGTCAGAAAAGGTGAAAATTATTATGTGGCCGAGTGTCTGGAAATAGCCGTTGTTACCCAGGGAAAAACTCTTGATGAAACAATTACTAATCTCAAAGAAGCGGTAGCGCTCCATTTAGAGAACGAAGATTTGTCTGAATTTGGTTTGGCGCCGAATCCAACTTTGCTAGTAACTATGGAATTGGAACCTACAGCGAATGTCGCCTAAATTGAAAATGTTATAAATTTTCAATATTTAAGAATGTTATTTTTAGGAAAGAAACACATCTTTATTTTCATAACAATATGACCAAACGAAGATACATTCTCATAGGTATTCCGGCAGCATGCGTACTCGCCATCATTGTATCACTGGTAATATCCCAGCCGCGAAAGTACACAAAAAATCAAAAGGAAAATCCCACCGCAAAGGAAAGTCCTCAAATACCGGCGGAGGCGCACGGTATAAGCAATAAAGATTCAATCACCCAAACAGTCCAGAATCTCTCCGTTCCCAATTACGATGAAAAAGGGAAAGAGGTGCTAGTTATGCGGGGCAAGAGTACCTTCCTGCTCAGTAATAATATTTACAAAATCATCGAACCGGAAATTGAGGTAATGGACTCTGAAAGTACTGAAAGTGGAACGCAGTCTGTGTTGATTACCTCCGACAGCGGGGAGATGGATAATACTTCAAACGAAGGTTATCTTTCTGATAATGTGGTTGTTCACCTCGATCCTGAAACACAGCTCAATACGGACTATCTGAGGTATTTACCCGAAAAAAAGTACGTGTATACAGATGATCCCGTTACCATCAACGGCAAAGGCGTAAAAATTGTCGGGCAGGGTTGCGAGATCGACCTTATCAATAAAAAGATGTGGATTAAGAAAGATGCGGAAATGGAGATGGACGGCGTCAAAAACGACCTCTTTTTCCTGTCAAAGGACGATACTTCACAAAACGATGCTCAAACTTCTTCAGAAGACACAATACATCCTGGAGAAACCGGTACGACAGAAATACCTCTCGAAAAGACCTTCATCCGGTCAAGCGGTCAACTTATATTTGATAGGAATACCGATACAAATATTATGACCTTTAACGACAATGTTGAGGTCAAGAAAGGCAGTTCGACGGTTTTTTCTGACAAGCTGGTTGTTTATCTCGACCCGGAAACGAGACAAACGAAACAGGCCATCGCCAGTGGAAATGTGCTTGCATCACAGGGAACAAAAATCGCCAAAGGAAGTTTTCTCACCTGGGACGTTAATACTCAAAGCGCCATCCTGGAAGACACTCATAAGGCGGAATTTGTCAAAGACGACTTGAACATTGATGCCCTGAAAATGATTTTCTATAAAGATGCGAACAAAATAGACGTTCCGAGTTCCGGCAACTTAAACGCAAAGATTAAAGGAAAAGCAGATAAAAAGAAGACCCCGGCTGCTAAAGAAAAAGCCGAAAACAATATCAGCGTGAAATGGGAAGGAAAGATGAATTTCCAGGAAGAGACGCGCGAGGCCAGTTTTGAGAAGGGCATCGAGGTCAAGAGGGAAGATTCCACCCTGCTCTGCGATAATCTGAACGTTACATTCAACGACCATGATTATAATCTGCAGACTTTGAATGCCACCGAAAAAATCCATATCATAGATAAAAGAGGTAACTTGTTCAGCGAGGCCGTGGGAGACCATGCTACGTGGGATGCAAAAAATAAAGTCACCGCCCTGCGGGGGCAGCCTTTTGCCATACTGAGAGAGGGAAATAGAAGGCAAATTCTCGCCCCGCGTGTGTTGTTTTATGAAGACGGAAAGAGTGTGCTCTGTGAGGGCAATGGGAGTTTATACGAAAAAGGGGATGAAACCCTTTCCAAAGAAGGTAGTGAAGAATCTGATATAAAGGTCAATTGGTCTAAGAAAATGCTCTATAATGATGAGCTGAAAAAAGCCAGTTTTTA
>DBJWYX010000315.1:0-3073 GCA_052360825.1 Candidatus Wunengus sp. YC64 | reverse complement strand
ATAATCTGCGTCTCAAAACGTTTCCGCTCTGAAATGTCGCGTCCTATGGTAGACAGATTCCTGACTGTCCCGTCTGGGTTTTTGTGAACAATAATTACCTGTGAAAACGGTATTTCACGACCATCACGGCTAAAAAATGCCGTTTCTCCAACCCAGGCGCCTTCACGGATTGCATCGGGTATCCCCTCATTCAGAATGAGATCGCTTGCCCATTTAGGATGGTAATTGAAAATCCTCAAATTCGGAATATACTCATCCTCACCAATCCCCAGTACTTTTCGCCCTGCCTTGTTCATATAAAGTAGGCGTCCATCTAAAGTTGCCGTGCTAACGAGATCTGTCGTCGACTCGGTAATTTCTGATAATTGGGTTTTAGTTTCTTCCATATGCTTTCGTTTGATAATTTCACTCAGTTGAACCACCACAGAGGAAATAAAGTCGACACTCCGTTCGTCTGTTTTGAGCTCATCAAACATATAAAATACAAGAACCACAACTATTTCATTATCTGAAAAGGCGGGAAAAGCAACGCCTGCCTTTAGTCCAGCCTCATTAGCAATCGCCGCATGCGGATAATTTGGATCGAGGGTAACATCCTGTACCCAGACGGGCTTTTTTGTAGACCAGGCACGCCCAGGAAGCCCTACCCCATGAGTAAAGGTAAACGCGCCGCTCAATTCACTGAATTTTCCCAGACGCTCGGCTTTGCTGTAAAATGCATGATCGCGCACTAAGCATTTACCCTCAGGATCAGGTATCCACGCCTCTCCATAAATCCATCCGGTTGCGCTGCACACCTTCTCCAGTGCGACGACCAGCGCATCGTGCAAATCCTTAGACTCGCTGATTGACAAGGTCAATGTTTTCAACAGACTCACTTCTTCTTCCGCCCGCTTGCGCTCGGTAATGTCCTGAACCGTTCCGACCATCCGAGCGACCATTCCCGTGTCATCATAAATAACCACCGCCTTTTCGTGAACTATGCGTATAGTAGTATCTTTCAAAAGGATACGATGGTCAATGTCATAAGACTTTTTATCATACAGAGCTTCATTAACGGATTTTTTTACAAATTCTCTATCATCGGGATACACGCAATTTAAAAATGCCTCATACGTAGCGCCAAATTCTTGCGGTAACAAGCCAAAGATACGGTAAATTTCGTCGGACCAATATAGTTCATTTCCCACAATATCCCATTCCCAGCTTCCAATATGGGCAATTTGCTGCGCCTCGGCAAGACGCGCTTCGCTCTCTGCAAGCGCCGTCGTCCTGGCATTAATATGGTCGGTCATGTGATTAAACGATTCACACAGTACGCCAATTTCATCATGCGTTTGAACGGGAACGACAACGTCGAAATTGCCGCTGGCAATTTTCTTTGCAGCATCGGATACTTTCCGAAGAGGCATCACCATTTTCTTTATGAAAGCAGCGAAGAGCAAGACAATCATGACAATAACAACGGCCGCAGTTATTAAAGCGCTTATGATTCTGAATTGCATTCAAGAATAGACTAATATATAATATGGTCGTCCTTATACAAGGAGGCCATTATGCCAAGAACAGCGAATTATGAAGCAAGTCTGTTTGGTGCAGCAAAGCAAGCAGTGAGTACTGCCAAGACGATTGATGAATTACGGCAAGCACTGTCTATTCTTCTCCCCGCGATGGCCAAAATCACGCTATCTGAAACGGGGGAAATTCTGGGGATAAGTCGTGCTAATGTTTGGTGTTTACAAAAGAAATTTCGTAATAGAATCGAAGGTCGTCTTCCTGCCAAATCGAATTGGGGTGGGCGTCGCAATGCAACAATGACACTTGAAGAAGAAAGTGATTTTCTGATGCCGTGGGTCGAGCGGGCAAAACAAGGTGGTGTACTCATTGTTCCCCCTATTCATACTGATTACGAACAACGCATTGGACACAAAGTGCCAAAATCAACTGTATACAGGCTGTTAGCACGTCACGGATGGCGTAAAATTGAGCCTGATCAATGCCATCCCAAAAGCAATTTTGTGGCTCAGGAAGAATTTAAAAAAAACTTCCAGAAGTATTGGCAAATACCTTAAAGATAGAAGGGGTAAAAGGTCATTCGTTGCGCCTCATGTTTCAAGATGAGGCTCGTTTTGGACGTATAACAGACCCGAGAAGCTGTTGGGCTCCTTATCCAATTAGGCCAGTAGTAAAAGCCTCTTTAGTTCGCGAATATCTTTATGCATATGCTGCTGTCAGCCCATTGCAAGGTGATTTGGATTGGAAAATTTGTGCAAAGATGAATACCGAATGTATGGGAGAATTTTTAAACAACATAGGGAAAAGATATACGAATGATTTTATCATAATGATTCTTGATGGAGCTAGTTCTCATCGGGCTAAAAACCTGGTAATTCCTGAAAATATACGGCTGATTCCTTTACCACCGTATTCTCCGGAACTCAACCCTGTAGAACACATCTGGGACGAACTGCGAGAAAAAGAGTTCCCCAATCGGGTGTTTGATAGTTTAAGGGCAGTTCAGGTGCAATTGGAAGCAGGGATGGAAAAAATGTCCACAAATAATTTAGATGTCAAGAGCTTAACATATTGGCCATGGATTGAAAACAGTCTAATCATGAACACAACTTAGAATGAGTACATGTTTTATTGGAGAAAGTACCTCAGTCGTGTCAATTTCTACAAGGAGCACCCATTTCATTGACGGAATGTACATGGATGCGCCTACCACCTCCACACCCCGGTAATCCTTGTAAAATCCAGCCATTTCTTCGCTTGATGTCAGGCATAAATTGACGGGCAGTGTATCAACTATCTGCTTCAATATAGCATCCTTCACAAATATAGATTTTGTAATCATGAGCTTGTCTCTATTGACCAGGTAAACCTCCAGGGTTTTCCATGCCCCTTTCCCTTTACCCCAGGAAATTGCCCCTAACTCCTTAACATATTCTCCAACTAAAAGCTTGTTGAGTTCTGAGATTAAGATATAGTTGACAATTACACCTACCGGCCTGCCTGTCTCCTTTGTTAAAATAGGCGTAGAGATAGTAATTTCAGGCAATCCCCTGTGTCC
>DBJWYX010000314.1:0-3124 GCA_052360825.1 Candidatus Wunengus sp. YC64 | reverse complement strand
ATGTATAATTATAAAAAATATGTTCATAATCTCATCAGTTTTTTGTATATAATAATTTTTTATACTCTATTGAGTCATGTTTTGCCTGTATCGTTTGCAGGGGAGAAGGACAAGATATTTTGGGACAAAAAGTACGAAACGGAGGCTTATATCTTTGGTAAAGAACCGGTTGAGTTTTTAAGGGAGCATATTGATCTCCTTCCCCCGGGAAAGGCGCTGGATATTGCAATGGGAGAGGGGCGCAATGCCGTATTCCTGGCAAAAAATGGGTTTCGCGTAGACGGCTGTGATATTTCCGAATCAGCTATCAAAAAAGCCCTGGATCTGGCAACAGAGAATAATGTCAAGATACATGCCTTTGTTGCCGATTTGGAGACTTACAAATTGCCTAAAGATACCTATGATGTGATTGCATGTTTTTATTATCTTCAACGCAGCCTTGTTCCTCAAATGAAAGAGGCGCTAAAACCCGGTGGAATGATTATCTATGAAACTTACACTATTGAGAACTGGGAACGGGGGCTTGAAGGTCCTAAAAACAAGGATTACTTATTAAAACCCAATGAACTTTTGGACTTATTCAGAGACTTTAAAATTATTTATTATCGAGAACTTGTTTTGAATAGCAAAAAGGCTGTTGCGAGCCTGATTGCAAAAAAATAATATATATGTCGCTATTACATGACGTTACAGACAAGCAGCGCGAGGCTATTACCCACATTGAGGGACCTCTTTTAGTGGTGGCGGGGGCTGGCAGCGGGAAAACCCGCGTAATTACACGCCGCATCGGTCATTTGATGTCTCAGGGTGTAAATCCTTACAACATTCTGGCCATTACCTTTACCAACAAGGCATCCGATGAAATGGTTGACCGCGTAAAACAGTTTTCATCGCATAAAGGACTTTGGGTTTCCACCTTCCACAAGATGTGTTCCCGAATTCTGAGAAGTAACATCGACAGATTGGGGTATTCACGGGATTTTAGCATCTACGATACGATCGACCAACTAAACCGGGTGAAATCTATTATGGCCGAGCTTGAACTGGATACTGCACAATGGAAACCTCGTACTATTGCCAGTTCTATTAGCAATGCCAAAAACAAACTTGTTGGGCCAGAAACCTTTGCTTCGACAGCCTCTGGTTATTACAACCGCACTGTTGCCCAAATTTATGCAAAATATGAGTCCCTTCTTAAGGCAAATAATGCCTTAGATTTTGATGACCTCTTGATTAAGACCGTAGAACTCTTTAAGAAACATCCTGATATTCTTGAGATGTATCAGGACAAATTCAGGTTTATTCTCGTTGATGAATATCAGGATACCAATTATACCCAGTATACCATTACGCGACTTCTGGCAGAGAAATATAGAAACATCTGTGTGACGGGTGATCCCGATCAGTCGATTTATGGCTGGCGCGGGGCGGATATCCGGAATATTATGGATTTTGAAAAGGACTACCCCGACGCGAGGGTGGTGCTGTTAGAACAAAATTACCGCTCTACGAAACATATCCTTCATGCAGCTTCCAGCGTGATTCAGCAGAACAAATATCGAAAGCAAAAAAACCTCTGGACGGAGAATATGCTAGGCGAGAAGATCAAGGTAATCTCTTGCGAAGATGAACACGGCGAAGCAGACGAGATCGCAAAATTGATAAAGGGGCTTGCCGGTAAGGGGACTAAATATTCGGATATTGCATTATTTTACCGTACCAATGCCCAGTCTCGTGTACTGGAAATTTCTCTGAGAAATCATGGAATTCCTTACACGATTATCGGAGGTGTGGAATTCTATCAAAGGAAGGAAATTAAAGATATTCTGTCCTATCTCAGGCTCTGTATAAATCCCCACGACGAGGTTGCACTGGAACGCATAATCAATACACCCGCACGCGGCATAGGAAATACTACCATTAAAAAACTTGAAGACTGGGCTGCAGCACAGGGTACAAGCCTGTTTAATGCCATACGGAATGTGGATGTAATACCCGATATTAAAGGTAAGACCGCTCTGTTAATAAAAGGATTTTGTGAACTCATTGCAAATTTACAAAAATTGCCAAAATCACCCGTTGAAGATATTGTCAGGCAGGTGATTGGAGAAACGAAATATATAGAATTTCTCCGCGAATCCGATGAAAAGGAATCGAAAGACCGCATTGCCAACGTTGAAGAACTGGTTAATGCCGCACACGAATATGACCTAAATTATTCTGAAGGTACTTTACAAGGATTTCTGGAGGAGGTGGCGTTGGTTTCTGATGCGGATGAATTGGAAGACAATGTTGATGCTGTGACCCTCATGACCCTGCATACTGCCAAGGGATTGGAGTTTCCCGTTGTTTTTATTACGGGTATGGAGGAGGGACTATTGCCTCATTCAGAATCCAAGGACTTGGATGAGGAACTCGAAGAGGAGCGGAGACTCTGTTATGTGGGTATTACACGGGCAATGAAAGAACTTTTCCTCTCACATGCAAGGCGGCGAACGCGTTACGGGCAGATGAACCCATGTATTGCCTCCAGGTTTTTAGATGAGATTCCGGCAGAAATTATAGATAAAATCGATAAGACAAATCGTAATTATGCTTTTAATACTTTTAACGCAGATAACAAGACTGTTCGTGACACAATGCTCAACTTTGATTTCAATAATATAGATACCCATGATTTGATAAGTCCCTCGTCAGAAGATGATTCCGTGTCCTTTTCGAGTGGGGAGGTAGTCAGACATCCCGTTTTTGGTATTGGAAGGGTATTGGAGGTTTGCGGCAGCAAAGAAAAGGCAAGCGTAAGGGTCAGTTTTAATATCAGTGGAACAAAACATCTCATGTTAGCATACGCAAAATTAGAAAAGGTAAAATGATTTGTAATCGTATAGGAATATTCATTTTATTTATGCTGGCTACGTTACATATGCGGTGCAAAAATCCCCCTTAGAAAAGGGGGATAATGGGGGTTGTAAAATAATCTTGGGGAAAAAACAACCCCCTCAATCCCCCTTTGTTAAGGGGGACTTAAAAGGAATAATTTGAAGGGGAAATTTCCTATGGAAAAAGTATATATGGACAACGCCTCGGGTACACCCATACATCCTAAAGTGGCGGAGGCTATGAT
>DBJWYX010000313.1:0-3147 GCA_052360825.1 Candidatus Wunengus sp. YC64 | reverse complement strand
TTTTTTGGCGCTGTATTCTCCGGATTAGCAGGAATTATTGCATTAACTATTCTCTCTATTCACCACGATAGTCATGATATACACATCATTCATCAACGGGAAGACGCCGAGAAACAGACCGCAAGGGCAATAAAACTGGCGTCAAGGGGGGTGCCTCCGCAGGGGGGATTGGCTATCTTCCTCAATGACCCTGTGGCTCTTGGCGAAAAGATTTTTAAAGAAAGTTGTAATGGTTGCCACATGGTAAAAGGAGAAGGCGGAGAAACGGGGGCCGATTTTACCAATTTTGGCTCCCGTGAATGGGTGTCGGGACTGTTAAAAGATCCCAAGGGCAAGAAATATTTTAAGGAATCGGGCGCTATGCCTCCTGTAAAACAGCCTGATGAATCGCTCCGGGACATGGCCGAATTCTTATTGAGCCAATCGGGAGGTTTACATAATCAAAGCGCCGATAGATTGGAGAGGGGAAAAGAACTGGTTCTCAAGGGAAATTGTGTCATCTGTCACCCCATTGGTGACAAAGATGCAAAAAGGGTTGCTCCAAACCTGACGGGGTATTTATCTGAAGAATGGCTGAAGGAATTTATTAAGAATCCATCCGACCCCAAATTCTACGGCACACGGAATAAGATGCCCGGTTTTGACAAGCTTTCTGAGAGGGAACTGGATGCGCTTGTACAATATTTGATTTCTTTATCAAAAGATCGGATTTTAGTTTCCGAAAAGGAAGAAGGAAACAAGAAGAGAAAATACGTCTTTGGCCAAACCGCTCCGAGGGCAGTAACAGCTTTTAAAAATGTAGGGTGGACTTCGTCGTGAGCGCTCAGTCGAACGATTAAGGCGAGGATTTTTACGCCGAATCCACCAACAATATTTCCATAATCGGTGGATTCGCTTGCGCTTAATCCACCTTACAATACTGAGTTTAATAGAAAAGCCGTGAATACGTTGATATGTAAGTGTCATAGCAATGAAAGCATTGGGGGATTATCTATTGACATGACAAGGCTAGAACTTGACAGAGTGTTTTACCGTAGAACCTATATTTATTACTGATACAAATCGTATTTTGCCACGTTATAAGCAGCGAGATTAAAGCCCCGACCCAATCTCCCTGTGTGCAGATCGAATTTCTACAATCATGGAGCAAGAAATATCCTATTGTAGTCCGAGTAGTGACGTGTCCATTTGCTCCACCAAGCCATTCTTTGATACCAATAGCCAAGCAGCTTTTTCTTCAGCACTCTATCGAAAAGTCCCACTTCCCATTGGTCGAGTACATCGAATTGGGGCGTAGCTACTTCCGTCAGAATGGGCTCACATAGGAATCTACCTATTTGCTGAGAAGCCCACATAATGTTTCTATATTGCCTTTGTATCCTTAATAAAGTTAGGCTTCCGAAAGCCAATTTCTCATCCGGCCTATTTCCTCCTGCTGCCAAGTGTGCAAGAAACTTGTTAGCGAAGCCTTCAATCTCAGGACGCAAGACGGTTCTTTCATGAATCAGTTTTGGAACAATTGGATCAACTCTGTCAGTTGGCTTCCTTTTTTTACCTGCACGTAATCTGCACAGTAGGTCAAACTGATGATGCCTTCCCTGCACTATTGCCAAAGTTCTCCAATCGAGATTGCCATTATCTGCATATGGGGTACCGTCATAGGTCAGGTAGTTCTCTCTTGTAAATATGTGATGATTATCTAATATGCTTTGGGTGATAGATCTCAAAGAATTGACAGCTTGCGTTCCTTTTCTCTTTTCGTCATACAACTTTCGTAAGGTTATGACAACATAAGCTATATGCGCTCGATGAATATAATCGACTAAACTCTTTGGTATTTTCGCTCGACGAGCGTTACTCTTTGCGAGCCTTAGACCTTCATTGAACGTTCTGTAAATTGAATAAGAGTTAGGGTCAGACCTTGATTATAGAATATACTTGACGAGATTGTAAAAATGCGTTATTTTAGTCAATTATTATGGCACGACCATGGAGAATCCAATATAACAATGCAGTTTATCACATTATGTCAAGAGGTGTTGCTCAGGGAGAGGTATTTTATGCCGAGGAAGACTATCATAAATTTTTAGAGTATCTCGAAAAAACCTCTGAAAAGTTTCAGTTAGAGATATTTGCCTTTGTCCTCATGGGAAATCATTATCATCTGTTTTTACGCACAAGAGAGGCAAATCTTTCCAAGTCAATGCAATGGTTACAAACATCGTACAGCATATATCTTAATCGGAAATACAGAAGGAGTGGGCATCTTTTCCAGGGACGATACAAAAGCATTCTGGTAGGAGATGATTCTTACTGGAGAGGATTAAGTTTCTATATTCATTTAAATCCAGTCCGTGCAGGCATTGTAAAGGAATTAGAAACGTATAAATGGAGTAGCTACCATGATTATGTTAAGACAAAGAAAATCCATCACTGGGTAGCTTGTGAGGAGATTTTAAAGGGATTTGGTAAAGATGAAAAGGAATCAAGGGTTGAATATAGGAAGTTAATAAGCGAAAAATCTGGTCAGGAAAAGAAATTTCTGGATGATGTCAAATATGGACTTATCTTGGGAAGCGAAGAATTTATCAGTTGGGTACAAAAGAAATTTATCAATCGACTCTCTGCAAGAGACGGAGAATTGCCACAGAAAAAGCGAGTAGGGGATGACGGGATTGTAGAAAAGGTATTGGGTGAAGTAACAAAATGTTTTAAAACAGAAAGAACTCAGTTATTACAGAGGAAAAGACGTGTACCACAAAGAGCCAGAGATGTATGCATGTATATCTTAAAGGAACACAGTGGGTTAGATAATAAGAGGATTGGGGAAGTCTTTGGTGTAAGTTTAAGTGCGGTAACAAAAGCCGCTAAACGGATAAGCGAACAACTGGAAACAGAGGAAAGACTTAAAAAAGAGACTAATAGGATATTAAATTCTATATTCAAGGTCTGACCCCAACCCCTTGACCCCAACCCCTGAATCCGATAGTTAAGTGTTACGTCCCCTAATACGACATTAAGTTATAAAGTGAAGTTCGTCCCCTTTATCCGTATGCAGGCCCGACATTTTAAGCTTATTCTATGTTTGCACCGACAATAGCGGCCATCTGCATCATGTTGATCGTCTGGCCTTCTTTCAGATTTGAA
>DBJWYX010000312.1:0-3161 GCA_052360825.1 Candidatus Wunengus sp. YC64 | reverse complement strand
AAAATTGAATATCCAGGCAGGTTTTAATCCGGTCGGGTTGATTTGTAACAGCAGATCTTGTTTCGTCCGGTATTTTTTGCCGTGTACAACGCTTCGTCTGCCCTTTTTATGAGGTCTTCTGCGTTATTTGCGTCTGCAGGGAAGTAAGCAACTCCTACGCTCACTGATAATTGAGATTTTACTCCATCGTGCTTAAATGGATATGCGTGAACGGTGGAACGTATACGTTCTGCCAGCATAAGAGGCTGAGGCGTAACACGGTCTCTTAATATTACGGCAAATTCTTCTCCTCCATAACGAGCACATATATCAACGACCCTGATCTGCGATTTTATTACGTCCGCAATAGTCTTTAATACCTGGTCTCCAACCTGATGGCCGTAAGTATCGTTGAACTGCTTAAAATGGTCAACATCGATCAACAAAAGTGAAATGGTATAATTGTAACGTTTCAAAACTTTGATATTCTCATCCAATTTCTTGTGAAATTCCTTGTGATTTAATAAACCGGTAAGTCCATCAGTAATTGCAAGCTGTTGTACCTGTTCATACAGTCTTGCATTTTCTATAGCAACAGATGCCTGGTAAGTTATGGTTAAGAGGATTTCCTCATCTTCAAGAGTAAATTGTTCGTTATTGGCTTTGTTGGCGAGGAATATTTCACCGCATACTACCCCTTCATTAACTACAAGCGGCACACCAAGAAGTGTTCGTATCTGAGGCTGATTTAGCGGCAATCCCAGAGAACGCGGGTCTTCCATTATATTATTTAATCGTAGCATTTTGCCTTTCCTTGCTACCACACTTAAGAGAAGGCTTTTTCCCTTTGGCAGATCATGAATTTCGCTGGGTTCAAATAGATTTGGAATTGAAACCTTAAAATATTTAATTTTTTTCAGATTCTCATCTAATATGGTCAAAACTCCCATTTCAGCATTAACAATCCTTCGTGAAGTGTTAATAAGGTCTTGGAGAAGACGTTCAATCTCAATGTGAGAGTGTATTTCTACGGCCACATCGTTGAGGTACTTGAGCTGTTCAATCTTTTGTCTGACCGATGCGGCCATCACATTAAAGGCCTTTCCTAACTGTCCAATCTCATCACCGTTAGTAAATGGGACTTCCTTTGTAAAATTACCACTGGCAATTTCTTTGGATATCGAAGCAAAGATCTGAATGCGCTTTGTGCTCAACCGTCCTATGACAATAGATGACACGACGACTATACAGGCTATAACACTACTAATAATGCCCGTATGAAACATACTGGTATAAACAGGTTTAAGAAAGGTCGATTCTGGTATAGTACTCATAATTCGCCAGCCGTTATCCATCACTTTGATTACCGAATGATAGGTTCCTTTTTCTATAACCAGTTTATGTTTGAAATAGTGAGGCGGTAACAACCTTGTTACAGCATCCATTACCTCTGGTTTGTCTGTAGGTATTATCTCCTTGATATCACTTCCATACCGTTTTCCCTTCAGGATTTGTTCTTTGACTTCTGGTTTTAAAGATGACCATGACTTGAATATCGAGTCCCTGCTTGTTGAATGAGCAATACGCACCCCGTCTGAATTGGATAGTATTACTGCATTTCCAGAACCCACCCGCCCATTCTCAGTTTCAATAAGTTCCCATAATTCTTCAGCTTTGCACTGTGCTACCAGAACGCCGAGTATTTTATCCGCATGCTTGACGGGTACACTAAAATAGACCGAGGGTTTACCATTATCTAGCGAAGGCGCAGAAATATGTTTTTTTCCCTTAACTGCCTCATAAAAAAATGCCCTCTCACCAAAGCCAGCAGTAGTTATACCGCCGGTACGTAATAGCACCTGACCCTCTGTATCCATAAGGCAAAAGGATAAAAAATCAGGATAGACACGCAATTTTGCCCGAAGCGAGGAGGTTGTCTGATAGGGAACGCGTGGCTGTTCTTCTATGTTCTTTAAAATGCGGATTAATTGAGGTACATCAGCAATTTCATAGAGGTGTTTGAATTTATACTCTGTATAGCGATTAATAGAGGATGCTACGTTTTCAGCCTGAACTCTAAGGACATTGATTGTTTGTTCAGTCAACTTAGTTTTGCCTAAGGTGTAATATCCACAAGTTATTATAAAAAGCGGCAGGATGGAAACCAGCAGGAGGATGATAAGGAGTTTTGTACCAATTGGTAGGTTTTTAAACAGATGCATGTGTACTTTATACGTTTCTCGTTTCCTAAATCATCCCCTCCCCAAATGATGCTTTAAAGGTTTGCATGTACTTTTGGGTAGAAATAAATGACGCAATATTTTTACAAAATTAATTATACTGAATTATTAGAAAAATCCACAAAAAAAATTTGTGTTGAAATGGATTGAGTTTAAATTGTCTTATTATTAACTTATGGCTAATAACGGTAGGTTTGCATATACCCTGCAAATCGAGTCGGCGAGTTTATCGGGGTCGTGTCGGAGCAGGTCCTGCTTTTCCCAAAGGACACGTTTTTGGTTTAAGTCTTCAACGAGATCGGCCTTTTTGACATTTACATTCAGATTATAGACGCCTTCGTCTGTTAAAACAACCTCAGCGCCTTCTTTTTGGTATCGGTCGATAATGTCATTGCAAGGAATATTGTTATTCACAATGACGTAATCCAATACCCCTTCTCCAAGATATTTGGTAACGGCTTTAATATGGTCGGAGACTTTGTAATGGTCCGTTTGTCCCGGTTGGGTAACAATGTTGCAGACATATATTTTCGTGGCCTTACTGTTTCGAATGGCATTTCGTATACCCGTGACCAATAGATTTGTTATAAGGCTTGTATAAAGGCTTCCGGGTCCTATAACAATAATGTCGGCTTTTTGAATTTCTTCTACTGCTTCCGAGAAAGGAGGAACATCATTGGATTTCAGAAAGACATTTTTTATCGGTGGCTTCCCTAAGGCGCGAACATTAAATTCTTCTTCTACATAGGTGTTATCCTCCAGTTCTGCGCAAATATGGGTATTTGCAAGGGTTGAAGGGAGTACTTTCCCCCGAATATGTAATATCTTGCTGGCCTTTTTAATGGCCTGTTCAAAACTGCCGGTAATATCGGTCAAAGCAGTCATCAATAAATTTCCAAGACTCATGCCTTCCAGTGAACCTCTGTTGAATCTGTATTGAAA
>DBJWYX010000311.1:1996-3196 GCA_052360825.1 Candidatus Wunengus sp. YC64 | reverse complement strand
CTTTGGCGAGATATTCGATGAACCGAATTGCGGCAGTTGTGATGTCTGTTTGGAACCGAAGGAAAGATTTGATGGAACGATTGCCGCGCAGAAAATATTATCGTGCGTTTACCGGGTGGGTGAACGGTTTGGAATAAATTACGTTGTTGACGTTCTGCTGGGTTCAAAAAATCAAAAAGTGATGCAGAACCGGCATGACACTATCAAGACATATGGAGTCGGGAAAGAATACCCAAAGTCGCAATGGCAGGCGTTTGCCCGTGAGTTGATTCAATTGGGGTATTTGAAACTGGATGGCGATAAGTATCCCGTCTTGAAGCTGAACGAAAAGAGCAAGGATGTGTTATTGCGCAATGAAAAGGTGCTTTTGACAAAGCCCGAAGAAGCACCTCATATTTTTAAGGCAGAGACAGGCGAGGATTACGACCACACCTTATTCGAGCAGTTAAGAGTGCTGAGGAAAACAACGGCTGATCGTGAAGGAGTGCCTCCGTATGTTATCTTCCATGATACCAGCCTGAAAGAAATGTCAACACTTTATCCCCAAAATGTATCTGATTTGCTGATGATAAGTGGAATGGGAGAACGGAAATTGAGGAGATATGGGGATGCTTTTTTACATGAAATTGTCAATTACTGCAAACTGCACAACATCGAACCAAAGCCACACCGCCAGAATCGCCCTGAATCTCTTATAAAACAGCCAAAGACATCCACCGTTCAAACGACCTTAGAACTTTACAAGCAGCGTCTCACGATGCATGAAATTGCACAAAAGAGGGATATGGCAGTATCCACTATTTCCTCGCATCTGGAAAAACTCATTCTGGATGGTGAGGATATTTCTGTGGACAGCTTTGTTGATCCCGAAAAGCAGCAGCGCATCATACAGACGTTAAAAGAACTGGGCATGCAGGCCATGAGTCCGGTAAAGGAGAAACTGGGAGACGGCTATTCCTACGAGGAAATAAGATTAGTCAGGGCAAAGATGATGCGTGAAGGAGAAAAGGAAGAAAACTATTAAGCCACGAATGAACACCGATTGTCACGAATTTAAGAAAATAATAAAAATTTAAGGAGAAAGGGGGAAAAGGAGAATTTTAGCAAATATTAACGAATTATTTTTTAACCGTAACAGTTATTGATTTCGTCTGTCCTGCCGCCTGGAATGTGACCTTTGCCTTGCCAATCTTTTTCCTT
>DBJWYX010000311.1:0-1965 GCA_052360825.1 Candidatus Wunengus sp. YC64 | reverse complement strand
GTAATGATAAATGTTGCTTGGCCACTTTCGTTGGTTAACTGACTTGCTGGAGACAGAGATATACGTTTCTTTCCGGACGCACCAATCGTTGCTGTAACTGTTTCGCCTTCCACAGGACAATTGCCGTTGCCTGTTACTGTCACCGTTACATTGCCGCTTGTCCTCCTGTTCAGTGTCAGCGTGGCTGGAGACACCGCTAACGAACTTGCTTCGCACACAGGGGTTGGTGTTGGTATAGGCGAGGGTGTTATTGTAGCTGTTGCTATTGGTGAAGGTACTGCAGTAGGGGTTGCTGTTGGCGTGCTTGTCGGTGTTACTGACGTTGTAATAGTTGGCGTAGGTGTTGGTATATCGGTTAAGGTAAAACTTGAGAGATGGACGCTTGATGAGCCATCATAGCCGACATACAGGGTGTCATTGACGATAACGCTGTGGGGGCGCGTCCATGTACCGTCTATGACCTGGTTATTGGAAAGTAAGTTCCAATCGGAATCATAAACAGCACGATAGAGTGGTCCGCCAGCGTCACTGCTTCCGCGTCCATAATGGATAATAAACTCCTGCGAATTTGGTTCTATAGAAAGGGCAGAGACGATGCTCAACATTCCTTCGTCCGAAAGTATGGTTTCCTTGTCTTTTACAATATTCCAGTCGTTATCAAAGATTATTCTGTAAAATTCGTCATTTTGGCCGGGCGCTAAAGTAAAGGGCGCTACCAGGTGGAATTGGTTATTGGTGTATACTGCAGCGGCGCCATTTGCATGGGTATTTGTGCCTCCGCCTATCGTATAAGAATCGAGATAGCTAAGATTCGAATCATATTTATAAACCGTATGTCCCGTGCCGGGCAGGAATTTGCCGGCATAAATGTAAGTGCCATCACCCACAAGGAACATATCGTTTGTCGGCGGGTCGTTGCTTACTACGGTAGCAATACTACCAACCCTGTTTAAATCAGTATCCAATTTTAAGAGATGCAAATAACCTCCCTGTCCGCCTCCTGCCGTGGAAAAGACCAGATAATGATAACCGTTTTGAAAAATGTGTTTATGGTCGGCAATAGAATCGTTACTGGCGGTATCTGCGGTATCAGCTACTGTTGTTGCATGGCTCGTTACTTCATTTAGTGACAAATCGAATTTCCCTATCTTAATAGCGCCATCGCTTTCTGATGAGACCACAATATTTGTTCCGTCAAAGACAGGCACACACCAGACAGCGCCAAAATCTATGGTTACCGTATTTTTAAAGGTAAATGTTTGCGCAATAGCTTTGGTTGATAGGATAATTATCAAACTCATTAATAGAAAAGAGTAAGTAAGAATACGTGTCTGTCTCATGATTTACTCCTCAAATTTCTAATTTAACGTCAAGGAATTTCAATGTTAGGCCTAAAAAGGCCGTCAGTATATAGCAGGGGGCAGGGTAAAGCCCCCTGCTAAAATATATAAAAACAATTAGCCCTGAAAGGGAGAAAGAAGGAGAAAGAAGTCCTTGCTCAATCATTTCCAAATACAATTTGTATTCAATGTGCTATTTCTGATGAAATCAGTAAAATCCTTTTTTCTTTCACCCCTTCGGGGTTGATTCTTTTGGTATTTCTTCGTCCAGGGGCTTCACCCCTGGCTATATGCTTTCTGCCCTTCGGGCAGTATAATTTAACAAAAAATCGACAATGGTAGAAACTTTATCATCGATGTGAAAAAAAGGTATACCAATTCCCGGATTTTTGTCTCCGACAACGGCTATTAGGTTTTTATCGTCTTTGCATACCAATTCAGTACTAATTTCTGAGCGAAATACCTCGATCTTCGGGATTGCTTCGGTCTTATAGCCCTCGACAACGACAATGTCCACGTCCTGCAAATAGGTGTTTATAATCTCCGTCAGGGGGAGTTCTTTCGGTAACTGTCGCATGATGCCCATCATATTTTGTGAAGCCACGACGACGGCATCAGCCCCGGC
>DBJWYX010000310.1:0-3200 GCA_052360825.1 Candidatus Wunengus sp. YC64 | reverse complement strand
AATTAATATCGAGTAAGAATCTTTCATCATATTCGTTTTGCTAAATAAAACAATTACAGAGTTAATAACAATTGCTATGCCAATTAAAGCATGGTAATTGTATAAGTATTGTAACCGTCTTTCCTGATATAGTTAGCAACAATTATGTTTTAACTATAAGTAATGCGATGCATAAAAAGATTAGCAAAAAGTGTTTTTTAGCGAAAATTTTGCGGAAAACAGGTGCGTTGAACAAAAAGACCTGAAAATATTTCGCTTTATTATAAAATTATTTTTACATTTACACAACGGTTACTATAATACTTAAATTAAATTGCCTTTGGCAGCGACTTTTAAGCTCCCCTCTAGAAAGAGGGGCAGGGGGGGTGTTGTGGCAAACTTACACACCCCTTTATCCCCTCTTTTTAGAGGGGAATAGAATAGATTGAAATTCCTGAACATTATATTAATGTCTGAAATAAACTTGTCTGTCAACTTATGCGGTATTCAGTTAGCGAATCCTACCATCCTGGCATCCGGGATATTAGGCACGACAAAGTCGCTGTTAAAACGCGTTGCGGAGAAAGGCGCGGGCGCTGTAACGATTAAGTCTATTAGCGCAGAGCCTCGGGAGGGACACAAAAATCCTACAGTTATCACCTTTGAGGCGGGGATGCTAAATGCCGTGGGATATTCGAATCCGGGTGTTGATGCTGCCGCCAGGGAATTTACCAACCTTCAGGATGTCGGTGTTCCGGTCATTGCCAGTGTAATCGGCACACAGAAGGCGGATTTTGCGAGAGTGGTTGAGGGTCTTTCTGCCCAAAAATTCTCAGCAATAGAGATACCTCTTTCGTGTCCACATACGCCAGGATTTGGGCTTCTTGCAGGACAGGGCACACCGCAAGCAACCTTCGATATAACATCTGCAGTAAGAAAGGTAACCAAATTACCGATATTCGTTAAGCTATCCCCCAATATTCCCGAAATTTGTACGATTGCAAAGGCTGCAGAGGATGCAGGTGCTGATGCCATAACCGCTGTCAACTCGATGGGGCCGGGCATGATCATCAATATAGAAGCCCAAAAGCCTATTTTGAGTTTCAAGGTGGGTGGGGTTACCGGTGATGCCCTGAGACCCATTGCGGTAAGATGCGTGTATGATTTATATAAGGCCATAAAGATTCCTATCATTGGCGTGGGGGGTATTTCTACTGGACGGCATGCTGTTGAAATGATGATGGCAGGGGCGTCCGCTGTTGGGGTAGGGACTGGTGTTTATTCTCGCGGTATTGATGTTTTTAGAAAAGTGTGCGAAGAGATTCGTCTATGGATGCAGGAAAACGGTTTTGACAGTCTAAAGAGCATTGTGGGTGCTGCACATGATTGAACAGCCAGTAATGGCGAAAATCTGCGATATTCAGGAAGAATCACCGGGTGTTAAGACCTTCTTTTTCAAGCTTGATTTAAATTTTGAGCCGGGGCAATTTGTCATGGTATGGATACCACTCCTCGATGAAAAGCCCTTTACCATATCTTCTATTCAAAAGGGTCTCGTGGGTATCTCTGTTTTAAAAAGGGGGGTATTTACCAATGCAATCCATAGTAAAAAGATAGGGGATACGCTTGGAATACGCGGTCCCTATGGCAAGGGGTTTAGTTTTGAATCAAATTCAAATTCATGTATTGTCGGAGGCGGGATCGGGATGGCCTCTCTGGCAACTCTTATTGATAGATTAAATCTTGCTGTCGAGAAACATTTGGAATATGTGACTATAATACAAGGGGCAAGAACTGCTCAAGAAATACTTTATCAGAGACGTTTTAAAGATATGAAATTGTGTACCGAAGATGGAACTGTTGGATTCAAAGGGACAACCGTTGATTTGCTCAGAGACTTACTTAAAAAACAACGCTTCCGGAAGGTCTATGCCTGCGGTCCGGAAAGGATGTTGTACAAGGTAGTTGAATTATGCAAAGGGCACGGTGTCGAATGTGAGGTTTCTTTGGAGAGGTATATCAAATGTGGTTTTGGCGTGTGCGGCCAATGCGACTGCGGTGGTCAGCGGGTCTGTATTGATGGTCCTGTCTTTAATACGGAAGAATTAAGCCGTATGGAGGACTTTGGCAAAATAACCATAACAAAAACAGGAGAAAGGGTTATTCACAAATGAATCACAAACAGTCAAAACGACGGGACATACTGCGAAAATTGATGCGTCACATATGTCGTACTGTGCTGCGTGTTGTGGCAAAGGCAGCGCCAGATGGTAATGAACCTCTTCCTGATTTAAGGATGGCAAAGCGGATTGTCCTTGTGCTCGTGAATTACCGCATGGGGAATACGGTATTAGCAACGCCTGCTGTGTCTGCATTGATTGATGCGTTGCCTATGGCAGAATTTTCTTTCGTTGGCGGGCCTTATGCGCCCGGTATTCTTAAAGGATACAACCTGAAGCACGTTTATACCGTCAGTCGTCAGGATTCATGGTCACCCTTACGGATGGGGCGACTTGTTCGCACACTGCGTCGGGAACGTTACGATGTTGCCATTCATCTTAGTATGGCAACTGCTTCACTGGGTGCATTCATTATGTATGCTTCCGGCGCCAAACATCGGATTGGGTGTCGCGGTTCAGTTGGCAATATTTTCTTTACGTCTGCCATGGAGCACCCACACTCATCCCACAAGGTAGATCAGGTCAACGAGTACATGAGATGGCTTGGCATCCATACGTCGGGCGAGCGAAAGCTGGCGCTCAGTAATGAGGAACGGTGTTGGGCCGAAAGTTTTTTCAGAGAAAGAACCCATAATTCTTGCGGTCAACCGATTGGCATTTTTGTTGGCAGCCGTCAACGCAAGGGCAAGTACTGGGATATTTCAAACTTTGGTGTTGTAGCCAATGGTCTCCGTTCGCACGGTTTTCCCGTTGTGGTTTTCATTGGACATGAAGAAGCATCACGTGAGGAACTCATTCGTTCTTCGCTGGGTGAGGCATTATATATAAAAGAGCCGGACATTCGCAGAGTTGCGGCGCTCGTTTCTGGCTGTCGGGCTGTTTTTACTCCGGATTCCGGTCCAATGCACCTCTCGATTGCTGCGGGAACGAAAACAGTAGCACTCTTTGTCAAACCGAACTTCGATCGATACGGGCCACGCCAACCGCAAGGGGAGGTGGTCTTTGACCCCCAGGGAACATCAGCCGACCGTGCGCTGCAAA
>DBJWYX010000309.1:0-3214 GCA_052360825.1 Candidatus Wunengus sp. YC64 | reverse complement strand
ATCATCGCCAGAAAATCCCATAGATGTTAAGGCGGCGGTGATTAACGGACTTTCATGGAGATTCGAAGGGAAAAATAATGCAGAATTATATGCGTATTACCTGGCGTTATTATACCACTTGTCAATTACAGAACTGGATACGGCTTTCTTAAGCGCAGATGAGATATTTTGTCTGGGTTATTTGACTGTAATGGATGACTATTTTCATCCTGAGTATGCTATACAGTTGCTTGGAGAAGGCCTTGCCAATACTTGAAGAAGCGCATAAGGTAATGAAAGATAGTTTTACCGTTTCGATTATTTTAGCCATTGCAAAGGCACAAAGAGCCTTTGATTCAGACTGGTGTGCGATATGGAAGCTTACAGAAGAGGTATTACAGAATAAGGAACTCACACAGGATTTACGCCCTGAGGCAGTGAAAATGATTGTAGACTATATGATTTTGTACAAAGAGTATTGCAGATGATTTATGGGCGAATGAGAGTTGTAAGATTTAAGTTCATGTTCAGGAATTTCAATCTTTTTTAATTAAGCGATTAACAAACACACCCCTACCCCTCTCAAGAGGGGAATTTAAGAAGTCCCCTCTTGGGAGGGGATTTAGGGGTGGGTAAAAAAGCTTGTCCTCGTGTAAATGGGGAGTCGTTGGGTTTTTGTTTTTTAAAACCCAACCTAATTTATTGTTCAATAATCAAATGAAAGGAGATTAATATGCAGGCAGTCCTGGAACAAAAGAGAAAACCAGATTTATCTGGAGTATCATCTCACGAAGGGAAATACCTTACCTTTGTGCTCTGCGGTGAAGAGTACGGCATTGAGATTCTTAAGGTAAGAGAAATTATTGGCATTATGAACATAACACCCGTGCCGCAAACCCCCGGTCACATCAAGGGAGTAATCAACTTGCGCGGAAAGGTCATTCCGGTAATAGATTTAAGGTCAAAGTTTGGGTTTGAAGAGGCTACGCACACAAAAGAAACATGCATAATAGTGGTGGAAGTACAGAACATCCTTACGGGAGTTATTGTAGATACCGTATCAGAAGTATTGGATGTCAGTGCTGAGGAATTAGAGGCCTCGCCGCATTTTGGGAACGGCGTCAATACAGATATGTTTCTTGGCATGGCAAAGATAAAGGACAAGGTAAAGATTCTGCTCGATATCGACAAGGTTTTGGGTACCGAGGATATCAACGCTGTAGAGAGTTTAGCAAGTTAATGGAGTAAAACATTTTAAACGGGAGGATAATAAATGTTTAGCAAGATGAATTTGATGGCAAAATTTATTGCAACAACTATCGTTGCAGTCGTAATTTGCACGGGTATTTTGACGTATATCAACACAGTAAGGCAAAAGACACAAATGCTGGAAGAAGTAAGAAAACAGGCCAGGGCTGCGGCGGACCAACTCATTTCAACAAGGAAAGTGATTGCGGAAAAACAGAAGGCGATAAACACGGATTCGAAAGGCAACTTCGAATTCAAGGGTGTAATCCCGGCAATCGTCGGGCGTGAAGTAGCTGAGAATTTCAGTCAAACAACCATATTTAAGATGAAGCAAACCAGCTTAAAATATCGTAATCCCAATAATAAACCAGATGGATGGGAGATTCAGCAATTGGAAAGATTTGAATCCAACCCTGATTTAAAAGACTTTTCGGAAATCACGAAATTAGAAGACGGCAGCAAAGCGTTTCGATTGATGGTGCCACTGAAGATCGAAGAGGCATGTATGAAATGCCATGGCGACCCGGCAAATAGTCCAACAAAAGATGGCAAAGACATTGCAGGCAGGCAAATGGAAAATTACAAAGTGGGAGACATTCGTGGAGGAATTAGTGTAATTGCGCCTCTGGCAACGGTGAATGCTGCGATTGCATCAAATAATTATTTTAATATCATTGGTAACGTGATTTGTGTGCTTGTTATTGGTGTAGTAGTTTTCTTAATTGCGCGAAACGTTGTTTCCTTACTCAAGAGACTGGTTATCAATTTGATGAATGGATCAAAAGAATTATCTTTGGCGGCAAGCGAGATTTCTTCTTCCAGCCAGTCGCTTGCAGACGGAGCATCGCAGCAGGCGTCCTCAATTGAGGAAACCTCTGCTTCTATCGAGGAAATGGCCTCGATGACCACGCGGAACGCCGATAATGCAAAAGAAGCAAACCAGCTTGCGGTCAAAACGAAAATGTCTGCCGAAACCGGGAATGAGGAGTTGGATGCATTACAGACCACCATGAAGGAACTCAACGCCGGAAACGATCAGGTGCTTTCCATTATCAAGTCCATTGATGAAATAGCGTTTCAAACGAACCTTTTGGCGTTGAATGCAGCGGTTGAGGCTGCCAGGGCCGGCGAACATGGAAAAGGATTCGCCGTTGTAGCCGAAGAAGTGCGCAGCCTGGCGCAGCGATGTTCCGTGGCTTCTAAGGAAACCGCAGACCTTATTAATTCCAGAGTAATTAGCACCGAAAACGCTGCAAAAGTTGCGGAGAAATCCGCTTCAAATCTTAAGGAAATCGTTACTGAAACGAAGAAGGTAACAGACCTGTCCGGTGAAATTGCGACGGCATCACAGGAACAATCTGAAGGCATTAATCAGATTTCCAAGGCCATTTCTACAATGGATACCATTACGCAGCAGAATGCCGCTAACGCAGAAGAATTAGCCGCATCAAGCGAGGAATTAACGGCGCAGGCAGAAAGCCTGAATACTATTGTGGTAGAACTGGCGGCACAGGTTGGAGATATAAATGTGGATTTGAACGATTCAAAGATACCCAAATCCAGCATTGGGGGTAAAGACAATACTTCTAAACCAGGAGTTGCCGCAAGTAGAACAAAACTGGCAGCGAGGATTACGGTAAATAACAGAGCCCAAGAGGTAAAGAGTAATGGAAATGGTTCCAGGAAAGGAAAAAAGACTGTAACCGCTACACATGAAGAGTTGCTACCTCTCAATGAAGATTTGACAGGTTTTTAGGGTGGTGTAAGCGTAAAATCCCCTTTGGTAAGGGAGATTAACTCGATTGTATAGGAATTATCATTTTTTTTATGCGGGTTTCCAGCATAACTGGTAACCGCTGGCTTTAGCCTGCGTTCCCTGCCAGGCGAACAAGGCAAGTTTCTTCGATTATGCCCATGCAGGCTAAAGCCATGCGGCTACACGGAAAGCTGACTAATGTTTGACCTTGCTTTAACTCCGCCATTCATG
>DBJWYX010000308.1:0-3247 GCA_052360825.1 Candidatus Wunengus sp. YC64 | reverse complement strand
CCCCAGGGGAATCTGAGCTCCTGGTTGGGTCTGGATATCCATAATCTCGAACGCTCCATGTACAATGTCTTTTTGGAAGAAGTTTATTTTGAAGAGATTCTGACAAAGACATGCGTTGAGAATATGACCCTCGCCCCTTCGAATGTCGCATTGGCTGGAGTAGAAAGGATATTAGCCCATGAGAAGGGACGAGACCTCATCCTGCGAAAGCGTATGTCTACCGTAGTAAACAAATACGATTACATTATGTTAGATTGCCCTCCTTCATTAGGGCTGATTACCATTAACGCATTAACCTTTGTCAAGGAGGTCTTCATTCCTTTGGAAACGAAGGTTTTAGCATTAAATGGTCTTGTAACCCTGATCAATACCGTACAGGTGGTAAAAGAGAGGTTGAATCACAGCCTGGAAGTAACCGGTATTATTGCCTGCCGGTTCGATGGCCGGACAAATCTCAGTAACGAGGTATTTAATCAGATCAAAGAACGTTTTAAGGATAAGGTCTTTGATACTATTATCAAGGAAAATACACGCCTGGCTGAATGTCCTATTTCTGGAAAGCCGATTACCTTGTACGCACCGGATAGTTCCGGCGCTATCGATTATACAAACCTGGCAAAAGAAGTGGTGCAGAGAGAAAAACTTTTACATTAGTTTATGATGACTGATTGTCAAATATGATCATAAAAACAACGAATTGTACGAGTTTGATTTTATTCTCCCTGTACGTATGCCTTTCACTATGCTTCATTCCATCCTTGATCTTCGCTGAAGGGACAGGCACATCCTCGTCCTCAATTGAAGAGACGACCTATCAAACTGATACCTCTTCAAGTAATAATGAGAAAAACACATCCGATGCGAGCACAGCCGTTAAAAAAGGGCTGTCGACTGAAGCCGTGTGGTTTGGATTTGATGAAGAAGTAACCATAGCCACACGACATGAAACACAGATCAGCAAGGCGCCAAGCATTGTTACGGTAATTACCGATGAGGAAATTAAGAATCTGGGCTACCGTACCTTTGCAGAAATATTAAGAACGGTGCCCGGGTTTGAGATTTTTAAAACGGGGGCATTAGGAGATACAATCCCAGCCGTACGAGGCTTTGCAGGCGACAACAAGGTGCGGGTGATGCTCAATGGACACCTCGTAAATAACCCATTAAGGGGCGGGGCATTTGTTAACTTCGATGATTTTCCCGTGGAAGGCATAAAAAGGATAGAAATCATCCGCGGTCCGGGTTCTGCCATGTACGGCGAAAATGCATTTTTGGGAGTTATCAATATTATTACTAAAGACGCAAAAGATATTGATGGCATAAAGGTAAGCAGTGGTTACGGAAGTTTTGACACGTATGACGAAAATATTGTTTTTGGTAAAAAATATGACAATGTTGAAATCTCAGGCATGGCACGCTATAGACAGACCAGCGGTTTTGACGGCGTAGTGGAGAATGATAGCCAGACGATAGTTGACAATTCCCTTTCATCGCTAGGTTATCCGTCTGTTTCACAAGCGCCCGGCAAAGTGCATGATGGCAGACAAGAATTCGACCTGAACCTTAAAGTCGGTTACAAGGATTTTTATGTAGAGGGTCTTTATATCAACAAAAATGCCGAACCCTTTATTGGCCCACAATACGCATTAAATAACGAATCTGATGTGGAAAATAATTACGTGTTTGGCGAGGCGGGATATAAAAAGACCTTTGAGGAAAGATTAACTTTAAAACCGAGGATTTATTATGACCAATTCGATAGAAATATTTACGCAGAATCATTACCGGAGGGTTCAACAGTGTCTTCCGACACTGATGGAGATGGTGTCGCAGATACTTACTACACGTATCCAGACGGGCATATTGTAAACAGCAAACTAATCGAAAGGGTTGCCGGCACAGAGATCCCATTTGATTATGAGTTGTTTGATGGAAACATGCTTACCCTGGGACTGGAATATCGTTATGTAAAACAAACCAATATCCATTTTTTAAGCAATGTTGATCCTGTTACATTGGAGCCGCTGGACTCCATTCAGGACTTTTCGGAGTCATATCCCCAAATAGATAAGGCGACAAGGGGTATTTGGTCAGTTTACTTGCAGGACACATGGGATATTACCGATGCCTTAAATTTCACGTTGGGGGTAAGACATGATCATTATAGCGATTTTGGTGGCACGACTAATCCGCGGTCAGGCTTAACCTGGGCATTTATGAAAAATGCATCGCTAAAGTTTCTGTATGGTGAAGCATTTCGTGCCCCAAGTTTCTCAGAAATGCATGCCATCTACCAAAAAAATTCCATTATTCGTGGAAATAAGGATTTAGATCCTGAAACTGTCCGGTCATATGAAACCGGGTTAAGTTACAAGTTTAACAAATATGTTTCGAGCAGCGTGAATTATTTCTTCAACGACATAAAAGATCTTATTGTCTTGCGCAGCACATTTGAAGATACAACGAGAATTTTAAGTTATGAAAACTTTGGCGATGCCCATGTTCATGGCGTAGAAATGGAAACGAAGGTAGACATAACCAAAGGTAATTATGTCTTCATGAATTATACCTTCCAGTCTCCTGAAGACGACGATGGGGATAAGTTACCGTTTGTAGCAGAACACAAGGGCAATTTTGGTGTGAACGTACATTATTGGAAGTATATCAACACCAATCTGAGCACCTTTGTCAGCGGGAAGCGATCCAGGGAGGAAGGCGACACAAGGGATGATCTGCCTGCGTATGCACTGTTAAACCTTTCGGTTATCGGGAAGGAATTCTTTAAGACCATGGAGGTATACGGGACGGTATATAACCTGCTGGACAAGGACTACAGCGACCCCGGGCCGACTTCCATACCGGAAGACCTGCCCAGACCGGGAAGGACGTTTTTTGTCGGATTGAGTTACCAGTTTTAGTGTCGGTGTAGAGACAGGTTTCAAACCTGTCTCTACGTAACATGCAAATTGCAAATTCCATCTTTGGTACGTTTTTTGATAATAATTTTCAATTAAGCATTCGTAATAAATTATACCTGTAATAACGGTAGGGTGGATTAAGCGAAGCGAATCCACCATTTACAAAATCAATGAAGGTGGATTTGGCGTAAAAACCAACGCCTTAATCCACCCTACGCATTTATTTATTATTTAGACAACGGAGGCTATTTTCTGGAAAGAATGGAAAATATCCGTGTAACAACAGTAACCTGCGCTTATCTCCGCGCATCTCTGCGTAATCTTTGGAA
>DBJWYX010000307.1:0-3253 GCA_052360825.1 Candidatus Wunengus sp. YC64 | reverse complement strand
AAACCCCTTACGAAGTCGTTTTCCCAAGTGTTGCACTTCAATGTTGAATGTGCCGTAACTGTGTTGAATTTCATCAATGATTTTCAATGCCTTTTGCACAACTATTTGGTTTATTTCAGTGATGAACTTTGAATGCTCAGCAATTTTAAGAAACTGTGAAGGATAGATTAAGTCCTCGTCTTCACCTTTCATGCGTAATAAAGTTTCAAAACCGGCAATGCATTTGTGTCGCAAATCTAAAATAGGTTGTAAATGTAATACAAAAAGGTCATGCTCAAGGGCTTCGTGGATACGCATTTCCCAGCTGTGTCTTAACTTGATTTTTGTTTTTTGGTCAGTTGCATAGATACATATACGGTTGCGTCCTTCCTCTTTAGCGTGGTACATTGCAAGGTCTGCATATGTGAGCAATGTTTCTAATGAATCGCTATGTTGGGGGAATAAAGCAATACCAATACTGACTGTTATATAAACAGACCGCCTCTCACCTAGCATAGCATGTTGCTGTACAGATTCTTTAATTTGTTTAGAAATATACTCTGCATCGCTGGCGTTAGTATGGAATAGTACGATGGCGAATTCATCGCCGCCCAGTCTTGCAATTACGTCAGTTTCACGTATTCTTTTTCGTAATAAAGCCGCCAATGTTATGAGAATTTCATCACCCGCCGGGTGACCTAGGGTATCATTGATGTCCTTGAAGTTGTCTATATCAAGAAGCAATAATGCGCCTTCCATATCATATCGTTTTGCCAGTGCAAGTCTACCTTCAAATTCTTCATAAAAGCGACGGCGGTTAAAAAGGTTGGTAAGTGAATCATGGTTTGCCAGGTATATGAGTTGAGAATCGAGCTTTTTGCGTTCTGTAATATCTTCCATAACTGCAACGAAATGAGTAATTACTCCTTTCGGGTTCTTAATAGGAGAAACGACTATATGCTCCCAATAAAGGCTCCCGTCCTTTTTTATGTTTTGCATTTCTCCATGCCAGTCATTGCCGGATATAATCGTACTCCATAATCTTTTATGCAATTCTCTTGGTGTCTCACTGGATTTTAGAATACGTGGATTTTGCCCAATAACTTCTTCTTTGGTATAACCTGTTAATTGGGAAAATTTGGGATTTACATATTCAATATTCCCCTTTACATCGGTAACCATTACTGTAATTGGGCTTTGTTCTACAGCACGGGATAAATTGATGAGTTGATCTTCTACCTTTTTTTGAATAGTGATGTCACGATTTGTTCCAACGATTCGTGATGGCTTACCATTACTATCCCACTCTACAACTTTGCCTCGTGATAGCACTGATATCCATTCGCCCGACTTGGTCAACAATCGTTGTTCAGCTTTGTAGAATGGCGTGTGCCTTCTTAAATGGCTTCGTAAATTCTTTATAGCTCCTCGTATGTCTTCAGGATGAATCAGTTTTCCCCATGAATGTATATTAGGCTCAATTTCATTGGGAGTATAACCAAGCATTTCAATCCACCTTTGAGAAAAGAATATCTTCCCTGTCTTAACATTCCAATCCCACAGACCCAAATCTGTTCCCCAGATTGCAAGTTCGAGGCGCTGTTCGCTTTTTTGCAGCTTTTCTATAAACTCATTACGTTCAACCGCAACTGCCAATATATTTGCTACTTCTTGTAAGAAATGAATATCTTTTATGGTAAATTTCTGCCGCTTAGTTGTATGTGCGCCCAGAACACCAAAAGGCTTATTAGTGCCTTGAATAATAACACTTATACCACAAACTATCCCGTGGTCACGTAACAGATTTGAACCATGGAATCGCGTTTCTGTGTTCAGATCATCAACGACCACAGGTTCTTTTGAAAGTAAGGTATAACCAGCTTGTGAGTCTTTCCCCGCATCAACAGTTGCCTGTCCAACCAACCCCTTTTCCCAACCAATTCCTGCTCTTAGTATTAATTTTTTACCGTCAGGAAGCAACTCCAGTACCTTACTAAATTCAACTTCGAGTGTTCGGGCGACCAAGATAACTGTTTTATTAAATAAAGTGGAAAGCTCGTTACTTGCCAATGCGTGTTGGCCTATTTCTAATATAGCTTTCTGCTGTATTAGAAGATTTTTTATTTCTTCCTCAGCTTTCTTACGCTCAGTGATGTCTCTGAAAATGCCAAGGATGATTTTTTTATTTTCGAAAGAAGTAACACTGGCGCTTATTTCGACGGGTATTTTACTGCCATTTTTATGACGAACATATAAATCTCTTGAAAACCCCTTTCCTGATTGTACGTGCTCTTTAAATATTTTTGAATAACGCGCAACTTCTTCTTCAGGATGAAGCTGCGTCTGGTGCATACCAATTATTTCTTCTCGGGAATATCCAAGCATATCTTCCGCTCTTTTGTTTGTGTTGATAATTGTTCCAGATTCTACATCTGCAATAAAAATAGCGTCGTGAGAAGTTTCAAAGGGTAGGCATTTTTCTTCAACTTCACGAAGTTTCTCCTCTGACTCCTTGAGTTTGGTGATGTCAACACAAGAACCTATGTAACCTGCAAAGTTACCGTCTGCTAAGTAGTATGGAGTTCCTGTGGCTAGAATCCAGCGATACTCTCCATCGGCACGTTTCATGCGATGCTCCATCCTGAAATCTTTTCGTGCATCAAAGGCGGAAGTATAAGTATCAAGGCAGTGTTGGAGATCATCTGGATGCAGTTCTTGAGCCCAACCGTAGCCCAATTCCTGTTCAAAGGGTTTTCCTGAAAATTTGAGCCAACTTTTATTGACAAACTTGCAAAGTTTGTCTGTGCCACACATCCATAGCATTGTCGGTGCATGGTCGCATATAACACGGAAGAAGTCTTCACTCTCACGTAGAAAAATCTCTGAATGTTTATGTTCAAGGGCTTTTTTATTGGATGTTCTAGTGTTTTTTATAAATCTTTTTGCTCTTTTGGCCATTTTTGTACCGATTCCTATAAATCAAGTAGTCACATTCAGCATTGAAGTGCAACACTCAGGGTAAAAATGGTATTCTAAGGATTGGTATACAGCGGATGCAATGCTAAGTTTACGAATAAAAGATTCTATTGCTAAATGCTTCTTTATAAATTGAGGTTATTTTTGTATTCTACAAATTTATAAATAGAATCTAATTGCTGAAGTTATTAAAATCCGATTTGACCTATGCGGGAACCCCAAGTTATTTTATTATTAATCTTCTCATTGACTATCCATGCAGTTTGCGAATCTTCAGGGTCAATTGTTACTGCGGAGT
>DBJWYX010000306.1:0-3258 GCA_052360825.1 Candidatus Wunengus sp. YC64 | reverse complement strand
CTATCAAGATGGGGCATAATGTCCTTTTCGATTATTTTGCCCAGGAGCATGCTGAAAAATTAAACAGCGGCAATACGTTATTGCAGGAAGTCGAATCGGTCGCTCCATTTTCCATGATTCCTCAGGTCAGACACATATTAGGCGCCTTTCTGTTTTCAGGCGATGACGTCTTCAAGACCGTCCGCGTCCTGAGCGGCGGAGAGAAGTCGCGTCTGTCCCTTGCCAAGATGCTCCTAAAACCCACGAATTTCCTCATCCTTGACGAGCCCACAAACCATATTGACATTACCACCAAGCGGATTCTCAAGGATGCCTTATTGGAATACACAGGAAGTGTGTTGATCGTATCTCACGATAGAGCGTTTCTGGACGGTCTGGTCTCCAAAGTTTATGAGCTGAGAAATGGTGATATCCACGTCCACCTGGGGGGTTTTGGAGATTTCCTTGAAATGAAGGCAGCAACTATACACGGAGATACCGCAGAAGTCAAAACGAACGGAGCATCTCTTCCGAGACAGGAAGAGGGCAGTTCACAGAAGCAGCAATATTTGCTGAAAAAAGAGCTGAACGCCAGGAGACGCAAGCTCACAAAAGAGATTCAAAACATCGAGGAAAAGATTGCCTTATTGGAAACCCAAAAGAAGGAACTGGATTCTATCCTTTTAGATCCCGCACTTTATAATAACAGGGAAAAATCTGTCGAAATCAACAAGCAGCACAAAACTATTATTCAGGAATTGAGCGTCCTGTATAATGGGTGGGATACCACCAACACTGAATTGGAATCCATAAGCGACAACCAATTCGACCCTGTATAAGGATCGTTGTCAAATTGAACTGTATTTTTTTCGACAGGATGAACACGATTTACAGGATTTTGTAGCCTCGTTTTCCCCCTTCGCGGGTTCAAGTTTGCAACTTGAACCCACCTTTTAGAGTCAGCGAAAGGAGTCGAATCTTTATCGTTGGAGAAAGTTGTCATTTTGAAAGATTCGATCCCTTCCTTTTTTGCTTTTTTGCAGTATCCCTCTTGAGCAATTTGTTAGCTGTTTCTTTGTTTCCTTCTTTTAATAAATCCGATATTGATTTCTTTAAGTGTTTTTCAATCGTCTCTTGGTTGATAGTCTCTTGATGCCCAATTCGAAGAATTGTTTCTTCTTTGAATTCGCCATCTTTATGAACACTCCGGACGATGAGTTCCAGTGGTGCCACTGGATTATCGCCTTTTTTGATTCCTTCTGATCGTGCCTTGAGAATAGCAACTACGAGGTCAATTATGCTTTTGGCCAGAGAAATACCAGCTGCGGCCGCTGCAATGTAGACTAGCAATTCAGGACCACTTTCATGTTCTTCAAATGAGAACTCATCGTGCTCTTTAATTTTTGTAATATATTTGTCGATTAATTTATAAGCATGCGGAGAATGTTCGCGGTGAAAGCAGCCAGAAGTCACGCGCACTTTTATTGAAACAGCAGTAGCCTCATGCGACGGTCTATATTGACGTTCAAATTGGTTCATTCGATCTCGGAATGTTTGGTGCCAGCTAGTATTCATGATTGCTTCTCTATTTTATAGTTAACATTAATTATACTGCCTAACGCTGTATTATAATCCAGTGATTTATTGAATTTATTTTGTAAGGGTAATAATATTAGTTTGCTATGTCAATACAATTGTAAGAGAAACCTCACAGGAATTACTAATGGTATTATCTTCATTATCGTTTATTATCCCCGCCCCAGATGTTTCATAACAATGCTGACAATCCCTGCAAGGATCATGTAGGTCAGCACGCCGACAAGAAGCGACTTCACAAATCCCCACCTGGGCAACAGGAAGATCAGGCATAGAACATAGATAATCCAGGGCGGCGTCATTAAGAGCAAACCCTTGGCGTAATTCACGGTGGCAACTTGCCCTGCTTTACCATAAACAAGGGCAAAGGTGAGCGCTGTCATGGTGGGAAAGGTAGCCACAAAGGCGGCAAGCATGCCCTTGCCCTGCGAACCCAGAAAGGTCACCACACTGACGATCGTGCCGCCGAGTATGAAATGGAGTATGAAGGTCTTGAGTTGCATTGTTTTTTTAAGTTCATCCCCCTTAGCACAGGGGGATGAAATCTCCCCTTTGGCTGTCATTCCGAGCGGAGCGAGGAATCTTCAAGATTTCTCCTGGGGTTTACCCTGAGTAAAAAAAGATTCTTCACTTCGTTCAGAATGACAAATACGAAGGGGTCGAAATGACAATTACAGGTGAAAATTCCTGTACAAACGGAATCATTACCCACCCCTTTATCCCCTCCCTGAAGGGGACTTTTTGATTCCCCCCATCAAGGGGGAGAAATTAATTGTTTAAAATCCTATGCGTCAGGGTAAAATCATCAATTACCTCAAGACGGTCATTCACAAATTGCCTTTCAAATGTATCGTCATCAGGCAGTCTACTGGTTAAATCACATTGCAAACCCAGTACTTTACATGTGAGGGTTAAATTATTTTTGTCGTCCGTATCTGCAACGATATCTATGAATTGGTATGCCGTAATAAGCCCTAAACACCGGAATCCATCCATAGGAATCTGAGCAGTGTCACATGCAGCCTGACCCGTTAATTCCGCGCCTCCGCCGCCTGAAACAATGTATACGGGTAGTTGTATACTGCCTGTTTGATCTGTCTTGCAAATCCGCTGGTAATTATGCTCATGTCCACTGATAACCAACAGGACATTATTAGCCGTGTTATTAAAAATCTTCGTATACCGGTCCCGAAACCTCGATGCCTTTGATTTGTAATCCATTAAATCCAGACACCCATGAAATCCGGTTGAATATGGCGGATAGTGCGCTAAAACAATTTTCGGGCCGCTGAACTGCTTTAATTCATCCAGAAACCACTGGAACTGCTCTTCATCGTCAGGTAACGAGGAATTTAATGCTATAAATTTTATCTTTAATCCATCGGTTTCTTTGACAAAAGAATACCAGGATTGCCCGTCTTTCGTTTCGCATAGCACCTCTTTTAAGTAAGAAATGTATGCGGGATCCAATTTACCACAGATTTCTTCACACAGCACCTGACGGCTCCTCGTTTTTAACTTTGACGCTGTAATTGACTCAATCTCCAGATACAGGTTCCTTTTTAATGCCTCTAGATCATGCAAAGGTTCTAGTTGGGAAGATGACTGCTCCTTGGATTTATTTACAACACCTATTTTTTCTAACAAATCCTATATAATCGCATCCACCTTTTCACCAAAGAT
>DBJWYX010000305.1:0-3263 GCA_052360825.1 Candidatus Wunengus sp. YC64 | reverse complement strand
ATAGCCCTTATCTCCCACTGTGCCCGGTTACAGCAACGCACACGAAAGAAGTGCAATAATTCACGGGCATTCATGGTAATAATAATCTTCGTTTCTGTAGCATTAGGCAATAAAAAACGGGCATCCTCAAAGGCGCTTTCTCCCTTATTTCCAAGCATCTCTACCAGCTCATCATACCATTTCTGAATAGTTTCCATCTTTTCAATAAACCACTGTTTTCCCCCTATTTTCTCTATACTGGGAGGAACAATAAAATGGAACCCGCCGCGCTTCTTGCTCTGTTGCCCCACATATCGTTGGCTCTGTTGTGAATATGAAGCCAGGCGGTGTCTTACAATCTGATGAGAGCAGGCACGGGAGATACCTTCTATACCAAAGGTAAAGGTAACGTGTTCAACAGGCGAGAGGTGTCGCATATCGGTCAATTTTTCGATAAAACTTGCAAGATCACGATTCTTTACCTGTTTTTTAAGGTCATCGACAGAAGCCGGGCTATAGCACAACCTTGCAGCCTGGGCTACAATCTCTTCCGGGTCTGGCGTGTGTCGTAATAGTATTACATGTAATTTAGATTCAGTCATACGTTTATAATCATACGCTAAAATTCAATGCCTTTTTGGGCCTTGATGCCTTTTTTGTAATGATGTTTAGTTTCGTGCATTTCAGTTACCATATCAGCCAATTCAATAATCTTGTCATTCGCATTACGCCCTGTAAGAATTACATGCAATCTTTTTGGTCTTTCCTTTAATACCGAAATCACGTCCTCAACATTTAAGAGACCGTAATCAATCATATTATTTATCTCATCCAGGATAATCGTATCATATAAATCAGAAAAAATCTCCTGTTTCGCATAATCCCAGGATATTCGTGCATTTTCAATAGTTTCCTCGGACTGCTCACTTTTCTGTGTTTTGACAAATCCCTGCCCTAACTGAACGATCTTGAAGTTGGGTTCTAACCGTTTTACAGCGCATAGTTCGCCTGTAAGCCACGTACCTTTGATAAACTGGAGCATAAGCACTTTCATGCCATGCCCGACCGCCCGAAGTCCAAGCCCTAGAGCAGCCGTGGTCTTCCCCTTTCCGTTACCGGTATTTACTATTATAAGACCATTTCCCACACTGAACCCTTCTTAAAAAACCCAGATACATTTATTAGAATATGAGAAAAGATTATATTAATCAAGCGTTAAAGTCAAGAATATTGGAGTAAGTTTGTCATATTTGATTCCTAAAATAAGTTGACAAATAATCATTTAATACGTAATATCGCTTCGTTATTATGGAACGTTTGCTGATTTTTTCATGTTTAAGAGCTACGAGTATTTAAAGAAAGGGGTTTGTTATGTCAGAGATTAAAGAATGCGACCTGCCAGGTATAGGGAAAAAATTTACCTTAGAGTTGGACTCGGGTGACAAATTGGTCGTAGTAATTCATTTTTCAGGAGAACGGGAGGTCTTTAAATTCATGAAAGGCAGTGATGAGCCGAGTTCTGTAACCACACTCACCGATGAAGAAGCGCGTCAAATCGGCGCTATACTATCCGGCACATACTTCCAGCCGGTACTCGAAGACGAGCAAAAATTGATGATGAAAAACATAACTATGGAATGGATTAAGATTACAGACGATTCAACACTGGCCAACAAAAAGATTGAAGAATTGGAAATTCGAAAAATGACCGGCGCTTCTATTACCACGATCATTCGAGGCGAAACGGTAATCCCCAACCCGCGCGCCGATGAAATTATCAAACCCCATGATACCATTATCATTATAGGGAACAACGACCAGATTAATAAATTTATATCCACCTTTGAAATTAAACAACGTATAGAAAATGATCGTCAATGAAAGCGTATTATCATTAGGTATTTCCCTCCTTGCCTTATTTATTGCCGGCTTGCTGGCTACCAAGGTTAATCAATCCCTGACTGCCGTATTTATCGTGGTAGGCATGATTCTCCAGAATTTTTTCCCCGTTACCATTATTACAGAATTCATCGCCACACTCGGCATTATTTTCATGTTGTTTATGTTCGGCCTTGAATTTTCGGTCGGCAGTTTGGTCAATAACCAGCGGAAAATATTCTTCAGCGGAATTTATGACCTGATATTTAACTTCCCGCTCGGACTGCTTATAGGCTGGTTATTAGGATATGACCTGATACAATCACTTTTACTTGCAGGTATTATTTATGTAACCAGTTCTGTAATTGTGGCCAAATCTATTATTGATTTGAAACGCTCAGCAAACCCGGAAACTGAATATATCCTTAATGTCCTGATTTTTGAGGATATGTTTATTGCTACATTTCTTGCATTCATCGTTGGTATCGCTAATTACGGCCAAATAGACGCAAAGGGCGCTTTTATAGTCATACTGAAGACATCGGCTTTTTTTGCGTTCTTTATCGTACTTGCCAAAACTTCAAATAAATTTATAAATAAAATCATTGATATCGAACATACGGAATTATTTGTAATCTTAATCCTCTCGATTATTGTGCTCTCGGCAGGCGCTGCGTCCTATGTAGGACTTTCCGAAGCAATCGGGGCGTTTCTTGCAGGTCTCTTGTTATCAGAAACAAAGCAAAGACATCGAATCTCAGAGGCAATAAAGCCCTTTCAACAATTCTCCACGGCAATTTTCTTCGTAGCATTTGGAATGTCAATTGATTACAAACATATCGGAGGCATGATTCCCGTTGGGATATTTATATTCATAATCTCTTCTTTTAGCAAGGTTTATGGGGGGTATTTCATTGGGGGAAAATATGCATTAAGCAAAAGGGCTGGACTAAGACTTGGTTTGAGTCTGATTCCCAGAGGAGAGTTTTCAATTATCCTGGCTGGCGCTATTTCTATGAATCCAAGCGTGCCCTATCCTCTAAAATCTCTTACCGGTGTTTATGTATTACTCAGCGCCATTATCGGCAGCATCGTAATGAAAGAATCGGACTGGTTCATAAAATGGTTTATTGAAAGGAAAGACACAGAATTTAAACAAACGAAAAAGCCTTTATAAGGTCAACTTCTCTGATATCGGAAATATGATCCATCAATCCCCTTTTCTTGTAAAAGGCTTATCTCAGGATTCTCTTGCCCATCTTGCGCCTTAACGACATGAAAATCTCCCTCATCATCAGCCACTTGTCTTCCAGCGCCCACATGTGAAAAGGCAACACACACCCGCATCGCAGGCAATCGGCCTGCGGACCCATCATGCACGGTTTTTTAATTTGGCCCTGCGGATC
>DBJWYX010000304.1:0-3265 GCA_052360825.1 Candidatus Wunengus sp. YC64 | reverse complement strand
TTCTCCTTTCAGTCGAAATGACAAAAGGATGCGTTTTCGTTCAGACACTAATTACCAAATAATGAAGATAAGCATGGCAGAGATAGGAATAGTAAACGAACTAACGGTCGTCAAGGAAGTTGATTTCGGGGTTTATCTTGACGGTGGAGGGCTAGGTGAAATACTGCTGCCGAAGCGGTATGTTCCCCACAATTGCAAGGCTGGCGATATTCTTAAGGTTTTTATCTACCTTGATTCCGAAGATCGTGTTATTGCCACAACTGAACATCCTTACGCCATGGTCGGTGACTTTGCCTTGCTCAAGGTTGTTTCGGTTACCCCTGTCGGGGCATTCCTTGACTGGGGTTTACCCAAAGATCTGCTGGTGCCTTATAGTGAACAAAACCCCACAATGAAAGAAGGGAAATCGTATATCGTCAGGGTGTATCTCGATAACAGTAATCGCATCGCAGCCTCCTCGAAACTGGATAAGTATCTTGACAAAGAACCTGGTGGCCTTCAGGAGGGACAGGAAGTGGAATTGTTCATATGCAACCAGACCGATATTGGTTATAAGGCCATTATAAATAGTTCGCATTGGGGGGTACTTCATTTTAACGAGGTGTTTCAGACATTAAAGAGAGGGCAGAAAATAAAAGGGTTCATTAGAAAAATACGGGATGATGATAAAATAGATCTTTGCCTGCATAAACCCGGCTATGAAAAAGTCGATGATGTAACGGGCACAATTATTACGGTATTGAAAGAGCAAGGCGGGTTCATTTCAGTAACAGATAAAAGCGCCCCGGAAACTATTTATACATTGTTCGGCGTCAGCAAGAAAACGTACAAGAAGGCGGTAGGCGCCCTCTATAAAAAAAGACTGATTACTATTGAGGACAAGGGTATCAGGCTCAGCACTAAAAGTGACAGAAAATGAAAATAGCTCAATACCTATGAATGATTGCGGCAGATGGCAGATCGCAATCGCTAAACCAGGCGTTATGTGAGAAAAAATGTATGAATGTTGGTATTGAGCGAAATTTAGGTGAGCAACCCATTGCACCGATCATGGCTGAGCATAAACATGAATAGCCAACAACCGAACAATCCCCTTCACGGAATCACGCTGGAAATGATTCTCACCCAGCTGGTAGAACATTATGGTTGGGAAGAAATGGGAAGGGCCATCAATATCAGGTCCTTTAACAATGATCCAAGTATCAAGTCCAGTTTGAAGTTTCTGAGAAAAACCCCCTGGGCAAGAAAAAAAGTTGAAGATTTGTATTTGAGGTATACAAAGCGTTTTGGAAATAAACACAAAAAGTAGGGACTCAAAACAAAAAAAGCATAAGAATACATAAAAACACATCAAGAAGCCCCGTATTTTTCACAATAAACAATCTTATCAAGACCAAATCGCGGTCTCTGTGACGGGTCTTCGGCAGGATAGCCTATGGGAAGTAATGCTATGATCTCTATGTTCTTTGGGATTTCGAGTATCTCTTTGACCTTATTATCATCAAACCATCGCACCCAGCACGTTCCCAATCCCAGCTCTACGGCCTGAAGCACCATATGTTCAATGGCAATATCCGTATTCCCTGTAGCGGCAATCAGCAGATGCCATTTAATATCGGCGCTCATCCCGCCCTTCTTTAATGACGGGACAAAGACCTCGCGGGTCTTTGCAGGAAGGGCGCCGGCTGCGATGAGTTCGTCTATCCGTTCCGGAAATTCACCAAATGCCTTAATATCAGCGCAACAGGCAATAATGACGGGAGCTTGCCCGACGTGGCGCTGATTATACGAGGCTGTCTGCAATTTCTGCCTTGTTTCAGCATCTTTTATCACGATAAACCTCCACGGCTGGGTATTGGAACCCGACGGGGCAAGTCGTGCACTCTCTAAAAGTTGTTGTATCAAATCATCCGGTACAGGGTCTGGCTTGAATCTTCTAATACTGCGTCGTTTCTGAATAGCCTCTCTAACGTCCATAGTTTTTCATTCCCTCTATTTCACCCTCCCTTAATCCCTCGTTCGACTATGCTCACGACGAAGTCCCATTAAGGGCAATATCATTGAATTAAGATAATGTGTCGCCCTTTCAGGGCTAAAATATTATTAAATCCTTATCCCAGGGCTATCGCCCTGGGCTATACTCTGTCAGCCCTTCGGGCTTTATAAAGAGAAAGGCGCTCTCCCTTAATCCCTCGTTCGACTGAGCTCACGACAAAGTCCCATCGAGGGAGGGAAAGGCCCCTCGACCCTTACTGGAAAGGGTCTGGATGACGGGTATTTTCGTATCAATACTGTAAAAACAAACATATCAGATTATTTCACAAGCCTTTTAATATTTCAAGGTTTTTATGCTTGACAATTACATTCAAATAAATTCCAATAACCAATAAATTAGCTGACTTCGGCGACTACACAAATTAAAGATAATCCCTCCCTTGATGGGAGGGACAAAGGGAGGGTGATTAGCCTTTTCCTTCACCCCCACCTAGCCTCCCCCATCAAGGGGGAGGAACAATAATTTGAAATTTCTGAACATAAATTTAACAACCAGTTCTATTTGGTGAAATTATGGTAAAAGTTACTATTAACAAATCAGTACTGGAACTTATCGAAGGTGATATTACAGAGCAGGAGACAGACGCCATAGTTAATGCAGCAAATTCCAGTCTTTTGGGAGGCGGCGGCGTGGATGGGGCAATCCATCGGGCAGGAGGACCAAAGATATTGGAGGAATGCAGGAAGTTGGGTGGATGTCCCACAGGGGAGGCGCGAATTACTACAGGAGGAAATTTAACAGCGAAATACGTGATTCATACGGTAGGCCCTGTTTACTCCGGCGGTGAAAGGCGCGAAGCGGAACTGTTGGCTAATGCATATAAAAATAGTCTCAATCTCGCTTCACAATATAAACTTAAGAGCGTTGCATTTCCGTCCATTAGTACTGGCGCTTATGGGTATCCGGTCAACGAGGCAGCTATGGTAGCCTTAAAAGCGGTAATAAACTATTTTAAAACCCATACCGACATCGAACAGGTGCGTTTTGTTCTCTTTGGTCAGAAGGCATATCAGGCTTACGATAAGGCCCTACAGGAACTCGTGAAATAAAAACACCGTCCTGGCATAGAAGTGTAAGAATCAAACTTAATAAGTTATTCTTTTTAAGTCCCCCTTAACAAAGGGGGATTTAGGGGGTTGTGTTTTTCCGTGGTTATTTTACAACCCCCTTTGCCCCCTTTTCTAAGGGGGATTTATGCATCGCATATGC
>DBJWYX010000303.1:0-3317 GCA_052360825.1 Candidatus Wunengus sp. YC64 | reverse complement strand
CGGCGTGGAGATCGAGGCCATCGCCTTTAGCGTTTAAAAAAGAAAATTTGACTTGTCCGTTAAAAACTGTTAACATTCTTCTTTAATTTTAAGTCTTGTTCACTATTACAGATAAATTGTGAAAATATTTGAATATTTAAGAATTATTTATCATGATTGATACTTTAAAAATTTATTCAAGACTAAAAAACAAAGGTATTCAGGAAGAAGCAGCCAATGAAATCGCTGAAATATTTAATGAAATAGTTAACACAGAACTATCAACGAAATCAGACATAGAAAAGTTAAAAATAGAATTGGAAAAAAAGATAGTAGAAATCAAAGCTGAAATCTTGAAATGGATCGCGGGTATGTTAATTGGGCAAGCCGCGTTAATAACTACATTAATGAAGTTATTATGATTTCCGATAAAGGATTCAAATCGAAAGTTCATGTTAAATATAACATCAAAGGCAAAACACAGGGATATTTATCCTGAGGTCGTAAATCTCCTCGATAACTCAAAAAAGTTTTTTGAGCGAATCGGCACCTCTGATATGGAGAAAAAAGTGGCGGAGATGCGCACCCAGCTTGAAGAACCCTTTTATTTGCTGGTGGCAGGTGAATACAATTCAGGCAAGTCCAGTTTCATTAATGCCATGTGCGGTGAACATATCCTGCAGCAAGGTCCTACCCCGACGACCAATCGAATTACGTTACTAACGTACGGTGATAAGGTCGAAGTCAAGGAGGTGGGAGATCACCTGTGTCAGGCGACGTATCCCATGGAGACATTGAAAGACGTTACCTTAGTCGATACTCCAGGCACAAATTCGATTATTATAGAACATGCAGCGCTCACTGAAAGCTTTGTCCACAGGGCGGAACTCGTACTCTTTATAACCTCTGCAGACCATCCATTTACCGAGAGTGAACGACAATTCCTGCAATTCTTGAAGGGTAAGTGGGGCAGGAAGGTGCTGTTTATCTTAAATAAGATAGACTTGAAGTCTCCTGAAGAGCTGAATGAAATTGTAATCTTTTTGGAAAAGAATTGTTACCGATTGCTGGGCTTTGAACCGAAAATCTTGTCGGTATCTGCCAAGGAGGCTTACAAGGGAAAGTCCGAAGCAGACGAATCGCTCCTTGCAAAGAGTAAAATCGCAGAGGTCGAGTCCTTTATATTCGATAAATTGGACCTCGATACAAAGATAGATTTCAAACTGGTCAGCCCTTTAAAATATTTACACAACGTGTTCTCCGAACTCCAGCAGAATCTCAATGAGAAGGTCAGCAAGTGCAATACAGACATCAAAAGTATCGAGCGGTTTGAGACGCGTCTGAAGAATAAAAAGCAGGACATGCGTGAGTATACATTAAAATATAAGGATGAAATCAAGCTCGTATTCTCCCGATTAAAAGAAAAATTAGATAATTTCCTGAACTCATACGTCACGATGAAGGCCGTAATCCTCTCCAAGATAGGGAGGGAAAAGATTGATGAGCGATTTAAAAGGGAAGTATACGGACTTTTAAACCCACAAACCGACATGGATAGAATTATCGATGATGTGGTGGATTATGTGGCAAGAAACAACCGTTCGTTGTGGGATTTGGCGCGGGATCACATCGAGAAAGAAGTAGGATATGATCGCAGGGTCGGTTCTATTCTTGATGGGCATGCGGAGCGCCACTATGATGACAGAAAGCATGAGATTGAGGTTGCTTTAAAGTCGCGTTCCAAAGAGTTCAGAGAACTGGATATCGAACGGGAGTCGGAAAGGCTCAACAGCTCGGTACAGGGCGGATTTATCAGCTTTCTGATAACAGAAGCATTTGCGGTTGGCATTGGGGTGGGTGTTACCATGATGTTCTCGTTTATTGTGCCTCCCCCCGCTATTATAGGAGTTTCCGTGGCGCTGGCATTCATTGGGCTTGCCATCTTCCCGCAAAAGCGGAAGAGTTTTCGAAATGAATTCGTGAAGCGGACTGATGCATTATGTGAACGATTTGTCGAGTTTATGAAATTCGAGATTGACAAGGCCATTGATCGCGTAATCGAGGATATCAGTAATAATATCTCATCATATCGTGACCTTCGCTGGACGGAAAGGGAAGAAATGGTGCGGCAGGTATCGGAAGTGAACTCGTTACTGGAAAATGTGAAGAGCCTTATGCGGAAAAGCGGTTTAAGCTAAGGAGAAAAGCATGAAAATAGTAAAAATGTTTTTTGTGTCGGTTTGTTTGGTGTTTGTTTCATACACAGCATTTGCAGCAAATTATTGTCTGAATTGTTTTGACCAGATTGACGAAAGCGAAAAATATTGTGTGGTATGCAAGGCGAAATTGTCTGTCGATGAATTAAAGACCAAGGAAGAGCAGTTGATTCATGCCGTAACCGTCTCAAGGAAAAACTACCGTGAGACACTTGATGAATTAAGACAGTATTACCAGGAGACAGGGAATCAACTCCGACTCCAGAAGACACGCAGGGAACTGGATGCCCTGGATAAAGTACCGCAACCGCTGTATACCGACGAAGGACTGGGAAATGTGCGGACCGGAGTAACATTACGGGATATCGAAGACGCCAACACCTTATTTAACGACGCCATGATGTACAAAAAGTCTTTCAGTAAAGAGAACCGTATTACAGCCATTAAGCGGCTGGAAAAGCTCATGGCCACGTATCCTGACAGCGATAAAGTCGGCGATGCAGCATTCGAAATTGCAGAAATTTATGCCGGCAGCTACTTCCATGACTACGAAAGCGCAGCGAAATATTATATAAAAAGCTATCAATTAAATCCCTATATTAAGCAACCTGCATTGTTGAGTGCTGCCGAAACGTACGACAAAATGCTTGCTGATCATGAAAGGGCAAAGGCAATTTACCAACAGGCCGCCCTGTACAGTCCTGATGCAAAGTCACGCAAGAAGGCGCAAGCCAGACTATCAGTATTGGAACAGGAAACCGCTGGTAAAAAGTAAAGCGATATGCTCTTTGGGATTGGGTACGATATTCACAGACTTGTCGAAGGCCGCAAACTTGTGCTGGGAGGGGTTGAATTTGATTATCCTTTGGGACTGCACGGCCATTCGGACGCCGACGTAGTGCTCCATGCCGTATGCGATGCATTACTGGGAGCATCAGCCCTTGGTGATATTGGAGAACATTTCCCTGATACCGACCAGAGGTGGAAAGGCATCTCCAGTAAGACCCTCCTTTTAAAGGTTGTTGATCTTGTGAAAGAAAGGCGCTTCAGAGTCAATAATGTGGATGTAGTGATCCTTGCCGAAAAACCCAAAATCGGTTCAAAAAAAATGGAAATGAAGAA
>DBJWYX010000302.1:0-3320 GCA_052360825.1 Candidatus Wunengus sp. YC64 | reverse complement strand
CGTCAAAAGTTGGTAAACTGTCGTGTTGTCTTTTTCTTGCCATATATTATATTTTTAGCATAACATGTGAAATAACTTTTATACCTTTATCTGCTACACACCGATAAAAAAGTACTGAATTACTGTTTTGGTGTTTGCTGGTTTACTTCCTCTGACGGTGTTGTTTCTTCTTCGGATGTTTGTTCCTGTTCCCGTACCTGCTGGCCTTCTTTAGCCTTTTGTTCTGTCTTGGTCTTGGCTGCAGCCTCTGCTTCACGTTGTTTTTCACGGCGTTTTTTCTCTGCTTCTCTTATGTCATATTCCAGTTCTTTATTAAGCTTGTCCGGGTCTGTTTTTGAATCGTCAACGTAAATTTGCCGTGGAGTTTTAAATTCTATATTAACCCGGTCACTACCACAGCTTAAAAGTAACATGGGAAAAATGGTAACTACTGATAATATTTGCAAGATGTGCCAATAACTGTGCATATAAGCTCTCCTTTATTTAGCGTGATTTCCCAAGACACGTTGGATATTCTCAACGGAAGGGTTTTTGATTACCCCTTTTTCTGTAATGATGGCCGCAATATTTTTTGCAGGGGTGACATCAAAGGCAGGATTGAAGACCTTGACCCCTTCAGGCGCCGTCCTTTTGCCGAATCCGTTGGTGACCTCTTCAGGGGAACGCTCTTCGATGGGAATATCATTTCCTGATTTTATACTCAAATCAAAGGTAGACACAGGCGCTGCTACATAAAAGGGAATCCCGTGCTCCTTTGCAAGGATGGAGACGCCGTACGTGCCGATTTTATTTGCTGTATCACCATTGGCGGCGATTCGGTCAGCCCCCACGATTACGCATTGTACCTTTCCCTGTTTCATAACATGTGCTGCCATGTTGTCGCATATCAGGGTGACGTCTATTCCTGCTTGCATTAGCTCCCATGCCGTCAGCCTGGAGCCTTGCAGTAACGGACGAGTTTCATCGGCATAGACCTTGATACGCTTGCCATGTTCCTTAGCCTTAAAGAGAACGGCTAAGGCCGTGCCATAATCGGCGGTTGCCAGTCCTCCCGCATTACAGTGGGTGAGAACCCCATTGTTGTCTTTAATAAATTCTGAGCCATTTTCACCGATTTGTCTGCAAATGGCCTTGTCTTCATTTTGTATCTTGATTGCTTCCCGGAGGAGGATTTCTTTTATGTCCTGAACGGACTTACCCTTGTTTTCTTGCGCGACACGTTCCATGCGGGCAAGTCCCCAAAAGAGGTTGACGGCTGTTGGACGGGATGAACCTAAATAGGTTGTAACACGCTTGAGTTCCTTTAAGAATGCATCAGCATCCTTTGCCTGTATTTCCTTAACACCTAAGACCACCCCCATAGCGCCTGCAATACCGATCGCCGGTGCCCCTCTCACCATGAGGGTCTTAATTGCATGCCAGATGCTCTTGGTATCGTCACAATAAACGTATTTTAATTCGTTGGGTAACAGGGTCTGGTCAATGAGTCGGATACGACCATTGACACCTCCCTCCCATTCGATAGTTGATAGTGGCATTTCATCTCCCTTGTAAAATGATTCATTTAGACAGGATTAACAGGATAAAATTAAGAAATCTTGTAAATCCTGTCTTATATTAAAATTCGAAACGGTAAAATATTGTATCTACAATAGCCCAAGTTCTGTTCTTGCCTCTTTATCCTTTTTTGCTACTTCGTCTGCAAGCTTCTTTTTGTACGAAACGAGCTTCTGTCGTAGTTTTATGTCTGATACGCTTACTATCTGAACTGCTAATATTGCGGCATTAACAGCCCCGGACTTTCCAATACCCATCGTAGGCACGGGAATACCCGAAGGCATTTGCACCATAGAAAGTAGTGAATCCAATCCACCCAGCCCGGAGGTCGGCATGGGGACGCCAATGACGGGAATGGGCGTCAAGCTCGCAATAACTCCTGCCAGATGCGCGGCTCCCCCCGCAGCAGCGATAATCACTTCGTACTTCTTTTCCGCCTCGATAGCATACGAGTGGACTCTTTCCGGCGAGCGATGGGCGGACATAATATTTACATCAAAATCTACCTCGAACTCCTTCAATATATTTATGGTTTCCTTCATCGTTTCGAGGTCTGAATTGCTGCCCATGACAATCCCGATTTTTTTGTTTGCCATTATCCACCTCCAGTTAGTCCCCCTTACCAAAGGGGGATTTTACACTTCACACAACCCTAAAAACCGCTTAAATAAAATGAAAATTCCTATACAATGTTATTTATGTTAACAAAGAGTTATATATTTGTGTAATAAAATTTGGGAAGAATGCGGATAAAGCGTCTGTGGCGGATTTGGTCTGTTTACGAAGACGATTCAGGTACGGGATATGGTGCGGTTTATTTAACAGATGGCGCGCTGTGGCTGATATATTGACGTTACCACCCTTGGTGACCATATTTTCGTGTATTTCCAAATCTTCGTCTATCCCGTCTGAAATTGCACGTGCAACAACAAAAGGAATTCCCATGGCGTGTGCCCGTTCCGCAATTGCAAAGGATTCCATATCGACTGCTATTGCGGAGGTTTGGTTTCCGACATGTTTTTTTACTGAAGACTGACGAATGATTTTATTAACGGTTAGAATATCTCCATAATGTGATTTAAAGACCTCATTATTGCATAATCTAACAGCCAGGTCCGCAATTGATGCATCACAGGAAAGTGTTGAATCAATCCGGATTTCTCCTTCCAGCACTTCCTGAGATGAACAGAGGACGTGTTTACCGATAACCAAATCCCCAACACCCACCGCAGGGTTTATACTACCCGCAAAACCAGAAGAAACCATTAATTGTATCCTGAAACATTTTGATAAGTACTGGATGATTTCCGAGACGTTTTTACCAATGCCTGTTTGAACGAGGGTCAATGGAAAACCGCAAAATTCCGACTGGTAGACTGTGGCATGGGCATACCGAATCTTTTTCAGGATATTTACCTTTGATTTTAAACACGCAATTTCCTGACTTAATGCAAAGAATATCGCTATCATAAATTTTCCTGATTTAGTAAGAAACGCATAAATAGAATCAAATTTAGTTATAATTTTCAATACAATTATAAAAAAGTATGCACTATTGTAATCATGTTAAATAATGTCTGAACGAAAACGCATCCTTTTGTCATTTCGACTGAAAGGAGAAATCTGTAAACTCAATAATTTCAATAGACAAAAGATTTCTCGCTCCGCTCGAAATGACAGTTTTGCGCGTTTTCGTTCAGACACTAATTAGTGTTTGAACGGAAACAGTGCAAAGGCAAGTAGAATAAGGCAAAGCAGGTGGA
>DBJWYX010000301.1:0-3330 GCA_052360825.1 Candidatus Wunengus sp. YC64 | reverse complement strand
TAATAATCGTACGACTCCTGTTCCCTCTTGATCGCCTCCATGAGCACGTCCATCATGGAGTTGGGTTCTGATGTATTACATGTCTTCATAGAATACCCCTTTCCATAAAAAACATTTTACAAAATAATTCACCACAAAATACGCAAAGGAGAATACAATAACAAATGAATAGGAGAAAGGGAGACGAATAGGGGAAAAAGCGCCTTTTCTTCTTCCCTAAAAACTCTCCGTTACCCCATTTCTCCTTAATCTTTTTGTTTTTCTGTGAATATCTGTGGTTTGTCTTTTTTAAATAATTTACATTGTCAACGAATGCAATGGTCGTAAGCCGGTTAGTTGTGGATGGTCAACATTCTTGTGCTGAATCAATACCTTAAAGATATCACCCATGCCTTCCGGATGAAAGAGATTTTTTACCTTAAGTATCGTTTCAATATCTTTGTTTGTATTGTTTAATCGTTCCAGAATACCTAAGGCGATTAAATAATGGGATTGTTTTGTGAAACCAGTGACCTCCAATCCCGCTGATTTACCGGCATTCATAAGGTTTGTAAAGTCCACATGGGCAGTTATGTCCTGTTCGCCCGGTCGTTTATAATAATCCCGGTTCACGGTATGCTTATAAAAACACCGTACGGTTCCGTCACTGCCATTTTCTCTATATATTCCATCGTTTGTATCACCGTAATCAATGGTTAATACAAACCCCTTACGTAATTTTTCTGAAACGTGTCTGAGCCATTTTGCGGCACTTAGATTTACTTCACACCCCTGCCCTTCGTTTAGATGCATTTGAAATGTTTCAATATACTGTTTTGAAACATCTGGAGACACCTCATCGTCGATTTCAAAAAAACCTGTATTATTATAACTCACGTATATTTCTTTTAAAACCTTATTTTTTACCCTTAAACGATGTACTGGCAGGGCATCAACAAACTCATTCGACAAAAAACATCCCTGAATTCTGTCAAAGGAAAATCCATCTTCCGAGTAAGTATGCCATGACACCTTCTCATCCGTTACATGAATAGATTCCAAAAGCAACCTTTGTTTTTCCTTTGCGTATGGATTCGATTCGACAATGATATAATGAAAGTTATCATAAAATACGGGGTATTCTTTTTTTATACTTTGAATAATATCGCAGCATAACCATCCTTTATTGGCGCCCATCTCCACAATGGTAAATGTCTCTTTTCCCATAATCCGCCACATCTCTTCCAGTTGTCTTGCAATGAGTTCCCCGAAAATCGTGTGGACGGTAGGGCTTGTATAGTAGTCCCCAAATCTTCCAACCCGCTCTTTATCTGAATTATAATAGCCGTGTTTCGGATGATACAGCGCCATGTGCATAAACTCAGCAAAGGTAATTTTGCCTTTTTTGTTTATCTCTTCAATTATTAAATCCCTAGGCAATTCCATAAGGTGTAAACTTATACGGATTGTTGAATTGTCATTTTGTCAACTTTCCTGCTTTATGGATACGATATCCACCTTTTGACAACACAATGATAACAGATTTTTCAGTTTTCAAGACTTCTGCCTCACGATCAAGAACTTCAAGAATGTGCGATACTATTCGGTTTATGTTGACGATACGGTAGCGAAGCAATATTACTTTTCCTCTTCCCCATAAAGTTCCGAATTCAACAAGTCCTCCAAAATCCTTATCACCTGATAGTAAGATCAAATTTTCTTTCTCTGCGTATTCGAGAATTTTTAAGTCTTTATGTCCAGCCAAACCAACGTCAGAGACCAATACAACTTCGTGATTTGCTTGCCGAAGCCTTAGAACAATGTCAAAATAAAGATTTTCATCCGCTAGGATTCGCATTATTTCTTACCTGTGAATACTCTAACCTCCTCACCTTCAAATTGCCTTGCCGCAAAGTCCAGGGCGGCTTCTAAACCTTCCCTTGTCAACGTTGGATAGCCCCTAAGAATATCCTCTTTTGACATACCAGAGGCAAGGCATTGCAATATCAACCCCACCGATATTCGAGTATCCTTAACAATGGGTTTTCCATTAAGAATATCAGGGTCACTAATAATGAGTCCTTCTGTCATTTTTCCCTCCTTGAGTTGTATTCATAAATATTTGTATGAATTATTACTCCTCTATAGATCAAACACGATTTATCAATTCCTGTATATATTGTTTTAGCCCTTTAATCCCGGCATAACGCACCCCCAACGCCCTGGATTGGGTATTATCGATAGTATTGACAGGTTGTTTCGGTGTGCCGCTGATGTTGGATTTGGAAGCGCAAATCTCTTTAGCCAAACGGGCAATGGTCATGTTGTCAGCATAGAAGTCTGCCAGGTTATAAATCTTTCCTGCGGCTTCTATGTTACCAATTGCCAGGTCTATAGCCTGGACTACATTTTCTACAGAGACGACCTTTCCACCCTCAGAGACTTCCACATTACACCCGTGTTTGATGTCCTTTACGATATTATACCAGGCAGAATGCGCCAGATGCGGGTTTATACCATAGATGCCTACAGGGCGAAAGATGGTTGTATCAAAAGTTTTCGAGAGATAATATGCATGGCAGAATGCCTCTATCGATGCCTTATAAGCGCCATAATTCGAATCGGGTAACAAGGGGTGTAATTCATCCAGCTTGATATTGGGAAAGATGCGTCCATACACCGCACAGGAACTGATAAAGATGAATTGCTTGATACCCGCATATTTAGAAACATCCAGCAGTTCTATGCTGCCCAGGAGATTTGCCTCTACAAATCGTTTAATGTCCCTGTTTGCCGCTTCGTGAAATGAAGCGCCCTGCCGTTCATACGCCATGTGGATAACGACATCGGCACCCTGTACAAATTTCTTCAAGGTCTCTTTATCAGTCAAGTCACCTTTATGAAATGTGATTTTTTTCTGATAATCCTGGAGATGCAAGATATTACTGCTGTCCCGTATAAGCGCCTGGATGTGAACGTCCCTCTCGAAGAGCTTTTTTGCAACGTAGTGACCGAGCAAGCCTGTTAAACCCATTATCGCAATTTTCATGACTTATCTCTCCAAACCAAAATAAAAAAACCACAAAGACACAAAGGCACAAAGAAGTTGCAAGTACACAATTAACCGGACCGCTTATTGCCCGCTGTTTATTGTCTCTGCTCTTATTTTCTCTTTGTGTCTTAGTGCCCTTGTGGCCAGACAGCTACATAAAAAAGCAAACCAACCGAATCTTCTTAGTTTATAGTTTCTGTTTCTCTGCGCCCTCCGTGTCCCTGCGGTAAAAACTATATTTTAAAATTGGTGGAGACGAGGGGAATCGAACCCCCGGCCTTCTCGTTGCGAACGAGACG
>DBJWYX010000300.1:0-3331 GCA_052360825.1 Candidatus Wunengus sp. YC64 | reverse complement strand
ACGCACCCTCCCCTTACCCCTCCCATCAAGGGAGGGGAATATTTAGTCGCCGAAGGCCTAATTAAAATATTAATTCTTAATGCTGTTACTAACTATTTGAAAAGGAGGAATACCACACACGAACAAAAAGGAATTATTCGTAGCTTTAGCAGTAACATAGTACTTTACATCGGAACAGGCACGTTAATATTGTAGGGAGGTTTTACTTATATGAAAATGAATTTAAGCACAAAGATTATTTCATTATTTGTATTGGGTGGCGTAATACCGATGGTTGCGATCGGAATACTCAGTTATCGCAGTTCCAGTAAGGCGCTGGAACAACAGGCATTTAATCAGTTAATTTCAGTTAGAAATACAAAAAAGGTCAATATAGAAGACTGGTTTAACGAGAGAAAGGCGAATTGCAGTCAACTGGCAACAAGTAATTTGACCGTTAATGCAATAAAGGAGTTTAAAACTGCCTTTCGTGAATCAGGGGCTGAAAAGGTGCGTGACCTGTACATTACTAATAATCCATTCCCGGCTGGTAAAAAGCTGGAATATTTTGACGCAAAGGACGGTAGCACATACAGTACTTTGCATGCCAAGTATCATCCATTCTTTAAAAACTTTCTCGAACAATATGCATATTACGATATATTTCTCGTAGACGGAGAGACTGGGGACGTCCTTTATACTGTTTTTAAAGAATTGGATTATGGCTCAAACCTCGTGTCAGGAACGTATAACACAACAAATATTGCACGGTTATTTAAAGATATCAATTCATCGAGTGTTGCTAACAACACTGTTAAACTGGTAGATTTTGAGTCCTATGCGCCGTCGAATGGAGACCCTGCCGCTTTTATTGCAAGTCCTGTTTACGATGGCAATCAGAAAATAGGCTCAGTTATCTTCCAGTTGCCAATTAACAAGATAGATGCAGTCATGCAGGAACGTGCAGGATTGGGAGAAACCGGTGAGACATATTTAGTGGGTCCAGACAAAATGATGCGATCCAATTCGCGATTTTCAGAAAAACCCACAATCCTGGTAAATAAAGTAGATACGGAAGCTGCGAAAGATGCCATTGCAGGGAAAACCGATTACAAGATCGTTAAAGATTATCGCGGCGTGCCTGTTTTGAGCGCATATATGCCATTCGATGTGCTTGGTAACAACTGGGCTATTCTGGCTGAAATTGACAAGGCTGAGGCATTCAAGGCGATTGATGCCTTAGAGAAATCAATGATTATCATCGGAATTTGTGCAGTAGGATTTGTAGCCGGCTTGGGCATCCTTGTCGTCAAGATTACCAGCAAGATATCGAGCTTATTCAGAAACTTGCTTGCAGAACTTACCAGCGGCGCAACTCATGTCGCCTCGGCTTCTGAGCAGATTTCAGCATCCAGCCAGAGCCTCTCGGAATCCACTTCTGAACAGGCTGCCTCAATTGAAGAAACTTCTTCAACTATGGAAGAAATATCATCCATGACAAAGCAGAATGCCGACAATGCAGTGGAGGCATCCAATCTGGCCAGGTCGTGTAATAATACCGCTGTAGGAGGCAATACGACAGTAACCGAAATGGATGATGCAATGAAGAAGATTTACGAAAGCAGCGGTAAGATAGCAGAAATTATTAAGATTATCGAAGGGATTGCCTTCCAGACGAATTTGCTTGCCTTGAATGCTGCGGTCGAGGCGGCAAGGGCAGGAGAACATGGACGTGGATTTGCCGTTGTCGCAGAGGAGGTTCGGAATCTTGCACAAAGAAGTTCTGCCGCATCCAAAGATATAACGACCTTAATTACCGACAGCGTTAAAAAGGCAGAAAGCGGAACCGAGCTGGTGAAGAAGACCAAAGAGGTATTTTCGGGGGTAGTGTCGCAGGTTAAAAAGGTTACCGATCTGGTAAATGAAATTGCAACTGCTTCAGCAGAACAAAATAACGGTATTGAGCAGATAAGCAAGGCGATACAGCAGATGGATCAGGTAGTTCAGCAGAATGCGGCTAATGCAGAAGAAACAGCAGCCGCCAGTGAAGAGTTGACTTCTCAGGCAGAGGCGCTCAATGCCTTAGTTGGTAAAATTGGCAAAGAGGTTGGCGATAAAGACAGCGGGGATGCTGTGGCAGCCAAAGCTGCGATTTCAGGGAAGCATGTGTCTGCTCCTGTAAACAAGAAAAAATCACCTGTTCACATAAAGCCATCTGGCGCAGGTACGCGGAAAACAAAAGTTGAAGAGATTGACAGGACTGCACTTGATGCACAGGAAGAAGACGCATGTGAGGGAAACGGAAAGAAACATGCCGCGGCGAGCGCCAGGGCAGATCGGTTAATTCCTATGACTGATGACGAGGCCTTTAAAGATTTTTAGTAATAGTTCACCGCAAAGGCGCAAAGAGCGCAAAGGTAGGTATTTTTTAGAAAGTCCTATGTGCGGGTTCAGGTTTGTAACCTGAACCCCTCATTTGGAACAGGTGTAACTTGTTATTGTTTCTTTAAATCCAGAGTTAAAGTAAAAACGCCCCGGCAGTATGCCAGTACCTTCTAAAAGGTGGGTGTAGAGACAGGTTTAAAACCTGTCTCTACTTGAACCCGCGAAGGTGTTCCCAAGCGGAGTCTGGGAACTAGCAATAAAACACATCTGGATTCCCACTTGCGTGGGACTGACAGAAGATGAAAAATAGTTTGATTTTGCCTTGCAAAATCGAACCTAATTTAATGAAAGGAGATTCATATGCAGGCAGTATTGGAGCAAAAGAGAAAATCAGACATATCTACCGGATCGTCGCACGAAGGGAAGTACCTTACCTTTGTGCTCTGTGGTGAAGAGTACGGCATAGAGATTCTTAAGGTAAGAGAAATTATTGGAATTATGAACATAACGCCTGTGCCACAAACACCCGGTCACATTAAGGGAGTAATCAACTTGCGTGGAAAAGTCATTCCGGTAATAGATTTAAGGTCAAAATTCGGATTTGAGGAGGCTACGCACACAAAAGAGACATGCATAATAGTAGTTGAGGTGCAGCACATCCTTACAGGAGTTATCGTAGATACCGTATCAGAGGTGTTGGACGTCAATGCGGAAGAATTAGAGGCATCGCCGCATTTTGGGAACGGCGTCAATACCGAGATGTTTCTCGGCATGGCAAAGATAAAGGACAAGGTAAAAATTCTGCTCGATATAGACAAGGTGCTGGGAACCGAGGATATTAGCGCTGTAGAGAGTTTAGCCAGCTAGATGTACAGGAATTTCAATTTTGTATGATTCCCCTCTAGAAAGAGGGGACAAAGGGGTGTGTAAGTTTGCCGTAACACACCCCCAGCCCCTCTTTTTAGAG
>DBJWYX010000299.1:0-3363 GCA_052360825.1 Candidatus Wunengus sp. YC64 | reverse complement strand
CTCATCAGCCAGCATTCTGACGGTGAATACATTGCCCGTGTTATTAAGAGGCTTGGTTTTGGTGTCATACGAGGGTCAACAACAAGAGGCGGTATGAGAGCAATCAAGGCCCTGGTCGATAAGGTTCGGGAAGGGTATCCCGTAGCGATTACCCCTGATGGACCGCGGGGTCCCCGGTTTGTCGTTCAGCCTGGAAGTATCTACCTCGGCAAAAAAACCCAATTACCCATCATTCCAACGGTGGTTGGATTATCCAGTTATTGGACACTTCCCAGCTGGGATAAGTTTCGTATCCCCAAGCCGTTTTCCCGTGCGTTAATGATGTACGGTGAACCCATCCATATTCCACCCAACATTAACGATGAAGAAATGGAGCAATATCGGCTTTTGTTAGAGCAGACCATGATCAAAATGGCGGAAAAAGTTGATATGTTGGTGCAAAAGAAAGATAAATAATATGATGGGTGCGCTCACGCTTCACCCATCCTACAGGCTGCATGGATTTTCATGTAGGATGGGTTAAACGGAGTGAACCCATCAGTTCCCTCACCGCAGAGACGCAAAGGACGCAGAGAGAAAACGTTAAAAAATGAGGACTTGCCAATGCGTGAGGTTACTTACTCATATTATGGGCTATGGATTGGAGTAACACTTCTGCATCACCTTTGTTTATAGAAAGGAACGCCATACCGAGGATATTTCTTTCCAGCAAACAGGAGGTATAGCGCTGGGCTTTGCCCTGAAAGGTGTGAATTGCTTCGGACAAAGAGTCTGTTTCACCCCAGGAACGCCACAATTTTAGCACATCATCAAAGACGAGCCGTGCGGTATCGTTATCAGGATATCTTATAATCATGAGCTTAAAAGACTCTGAACTTGTGTTGGGTCTGTATTCTGCGATGACTGCATCAGTTTTTTCACTGAGATGAAACACGTTCTCTTCGATATAATTGTCGGATATGTATATATTGTCGAGAACGATCTTTTTATGGAAAAATATGGGGCTCTCCTGAACAAGGTGTTGTTGTGGCAGCAAAGAGAGAATGGCTGGTAAGGATGGTTTTTTGTAAGGCATTATATTGATAACAGATTTACCCGCAAGGGTAACATCTTCCGGAGAAACATCTCCATCCCTCGGCTCAATCCTTATAAAGTAGGTGTCATTCCAGAGGCAGAGATAATTATTAAAGAGCGCACTTCCATTACCCAGTTTTATATCTGTACCTGCCCGATCTTTGCTGAATACCCCAAAGGCGTCTTCCGGACTGCCGAACTCCCAGATATCAATGAGTATCTTTTTGTTTGCGTCTTTTACATATTCGGCGTTAGAGACACGAATAAAGGAATATGACAAATAGGGTTCTGCGCCGCCATCAATATATTCGTAGAGCTTATCCTTTCCTTCGTAAATGTTTGGGCCAGAAATCCTTTTCCAGTCTCCAAGAGTTTCAGGAAGAAAATTTTTAACTAAAGTTTCTTTTGAACGTTTTACTTTGGTCTGGGGTTGTATGCCTTCTACAACAATTGCGGAAGTCCCCAGAACAGGACACACCTTTTCACAGAATCCACAGCCCACACAGACGTCTTCGCGTACGAAGGGTCTTCGTATCTCTTGTTGTTGTGCATCCACGTAAGTATTAAAATGGATGGCCTTTGTAGGTACAGGGCATACCTCTTCACAGACACCGCAATTGAAGTCCTGCCACTCCTTCTCCAGTTCGGGAAGTCGTGCGTAGCCCACCCAGGGAATACAGCGATTATGGTCAATTCGTGCCTTGCCGAGCGCAACCTCACGCTTTTCTTCAAGGGGTAACCGCCTGATTGCACCCGATGGGCATACCCGGGTACAGAGCACACAGCCGTAATCACAGTAGCCAATTCGCGGTATAAGCTTGGGCGTCCATACACCTTCAATTCCAGCCTCTAATAATACCGGGTGCAGTCCATTGGTCTTGCAGACCTTCATACATTCACCGCAGCGTATGCAGAGCGCAACAAAATTCTCTTCGTCTATAGCCCCCGGTGGCCGGATGATGGAGGTCTTTCCCTTGTTTATGCTCTTTGTATAGTTCAATTTCAGGAAAGGCGTCATTGCTGTGCTGGCCAAGCCTGATATGATAAACGCCCGCTTTGACAGGTCTACCTCGTATCTCTGTTCTACAGGCTGCCTGGCTCCAAAGGTAATGCTGTTTTCCGGACATATCTTCTGGCAGGTCATGCACAGGATGCATTCGCCTGCCTTTGTGCCCTGTCCGTCGTTTTCGATCGCACCCATACCACAGCTTTCAACACACAGACCGCAGCTTGTGCATGATGATGAAACAGTCCTCTTGAATATTGTCCAGTCTGAAAGGAGCGCAAGGATTGCCCCCATAGGGCATATATTTCTGCACCAGTACCGCCTGAATACCATGCCGGCTGCAATTAACAAGACAAATACCATGAGAAGAATTCCATGTGCCCTGAAGAATGGCGCATGATAGGCAAAAAGTATTTCCTGGATAAATTTATGGATCAAGGTGAAGGAATACCCTATCAGGGGAATAGCGCTTAAATAACCAAAAAAACCATTGACGAGGTTGATGATATATGGGTGGATACTTATTGCATAGACGCTGGTTGCAATAGAAAGGGGATCGAACCAACCAACACATTGTAAGCCAAACAGCAGGCCGATCAAAAGAAAGGCAAGGAGGTAATATTTAAACTTGCGTCCATCGTAAAGGCTTTTTTGAGATTTCTTCCTCAAACCTGCAAAGAGACGATCGGTAATATCTATGGTAGTTCCCAGCGGACAAACCCAGGCACAGAAGAAACGTCCGAAGGGAATCGTAAGAAATAACACGAGAAGGGCAGGCCAGTACTTCAGGATAAAAGTCTTTGCAGCCATCATCGCCCCGATGGCGGAAAGCGGGCTCATACGGAGGAATATATTGCCTAAAAGATCTCTTTCTGTGAGGGGGTCTAAGAAGAGGAGTAAGTAAATAAAAAAGGAAAATGCAAGGTATTGAACAACCTTGCGTGTATAATAAGGCCACGCGTTTTTGTTATGACTGTCTTGCATAGTTTCGTAAAAGGTAATGTCGTTTTGTTTTGCGAGGCAAAACCTAATTCTGTGTACAAGAAATTTCAATTTGGTAGGGGCAATTCATGAATTGCCCCTACATGCAAATAAAAATACTAGCAGAATGCCTAATTCAACGTTTGTAAAATATTATAAAAAAAGCCCCTTCTTTTATCCATAACTATTCGGAAACGTGATGGTGCTTTTTCTGTAAAAGTTTAGTTTTTTGAAAACATTAGTAGTTGAAACTGCCTTGGTGACAGTATGTAGGGGTAATTCATGAATTACCCCTACATTGC
>DBJWYX010000298.1:0-3396 GCA_052360825.1 Candidatus Wunengus sp. YC64 | reverse complement strand
ACGAGTATTTTAAGGGGACTGGCTTTCATTATAGTCTTGATTTCCGTAGGCGTGTTATTCTTTGTGCGAAAATTACAACTCTATACGATAAACTGGTTGATAACAGAGTTTGTGCCGGTATTTATTATTCCGATAATCATTCTTTTTCAACCGGAATTTCGACGCGCCTTGTTAAGGCTTGGGCAAAACCCTGTCTTTCGGGTGTTTCTGAAGCCCGAATACAAAGTAACTGATGAAATTATAAAGGCTGTTGGTACTTTGTCCAAAAACAAAATCGGTGCGTTAATAGCAATAGAGAGAGAGGTTGGTCTGGATAATTTTATAGAAACCGGAACGAGGTTAAATGCAGACGTATCAAGCGAATTGATATCTACCGTATTTTGGCCTGGTTCCCCTTTGCATGACGGGGCCGCTATTATTCAGGAGCAGAAAATGATTGCTGCGGGTTGTTTGCTCCCGCTTACTGAGAATATGGAACTGTCAAAGAGCCTTGGTACACGCCATAGGGCTGGTATTGGACTGACAGAAGAAACCGATGCCATCGTTATTATTGTATCAGAAGAAACAGGCACTATCTCAACCGGGTTCAAGGGAGCGTTGAACCGGGACATAGACGAGAAAGGGTTAAAAAAGATACTCGACGAACTCTCCACTGAAAGATTTAGTATCCCAAGGAGCCAACAGGTGTGATCAAGGAAATCTTTACTGGCAATATCCTCACGAAGTTTATGGCCCTGGTTATGGCGGTTGCGCTCTGGCTCTATGCGATTAATCGTCAGACCGAAGATGTCACGGAAGTGGTCAAATTGAATGTTTCTGTTCCTGAAGGTATTACCGTACTTGAACAGAGCGCTGAGGAGATAACCGTACATCTGCGAGGGCCGCAAAGTATTATCGAAAGCGTTGAAGATATGATAAAGGACCGGAAAATCCAGGCACGGTACGTCGTCAAGGAATCGCCGGAAGGCATAGAAGATCAGGTAAAACAAACAATCCCCATTACAAGGGCGCACATGAACCTGCCAAGCGCCGTTAAATTAGTGTCTGTGTATCCTGATAGAGTCGATGTATTACTCGGTAAATTACAGCAAAAAAAATTAAAGGTCAATTTACAAAAGAAAGGTGAACCAGCCATTGGATATGCGATTTCAAATGAATTCGTATTTCCGGGAGAAATCGAGGTTGTTGGTCCTCTCAATATGTTAAAAGAGGCTTCTTTTATTAATACGGTGCCAATCGATATTGGAGGAATTACGATAGACCAGAACCGTACGTTCCCCTGGAGGATTGGAATTGACCAGAAAGTAATCGTAAAACGAGGCGATAAAAACGTTTCTGTGCCCGTTACGTGTAACGAAGAAGTGCAGGTTTGGTTACAAATCGTTGAACAACAAGATACGCGATTCTTTGAGAAAATAAAGATCAAGGTAATGAGACCTGCGGAATATCCCTATGAAATCAAACCACAGGATGAATATGCCAATATAAGGGTAAAAGGTCCCAAACTTGTATTGGATAAGCTCAATACTGAAGACGTTGTATTATATATTGATGTTACCTCATTAAAACCGCCGGGACCTTACAAACAACCAATAAAATGTGATTTACCGAAAAACGTGGAACTTGTTGATAAATTACCTGAAGTACGTTTGGACATCCGCGAAAAAATGCGTTCTTTGGAGGTAAAATGATACAATTAGGTGTAAATATAGACCATATTGCCACGATACGACAGGCCAGAAAGACATTCGAACCTGACCCTGTGACGGCAGCTTCGCTTGCAGTCCTCGCAGGTGCAGATATTATTACCGTGCACCTGAGGGAGGATCGAAGACATATACAGGATCGTGATGTCAGGTTGCTCAGAGAAACGATATTTACCAAGCTGAACCTCGAAATGTCCACAGCGCCGGAGATAGTTGATATTGCCTTGAAAACAAAGCCGGAACAGGTTACCCTTGTACCTGAAAAAAGACAGGAGATTACGACAGAAGGCGGATTAGACGTTGTATCTCAGAAAAAGACTATTATGAATGCAGTCAAAAGATTTAAAGATGCCGGCATCCTGGTCAGTCTTTTCATCGACCCGGAAGAAAATCAGATAGCCGCATCAAAGGACGCGGGCGCACAGTATATTGAATTGCATACGGGAAATTATGCGAATGCAAAAGATACGACTACCAGGAATAAAGTGATTGAAAAACTACAGGTTGGCATACAGGTAGCTCAAAAATTGGGATTACAAGTGAATGCAGGACATGGATTAAATTATCAAAACATCGGATTGCTTGTGGAATCCCTTGATGTCGAGGAATTGCATATCGGGCACAGCATTGTGTCACGAGCGGTCTTTGTAGGCATCCAGAATGCCGTTTCGGAAATGAAGGAGTTGATTTTCAAACATAGTCTGGCAAGAAAATTCACAGTGTGATGAAAATAGGAAAAGAAGAAACCGCAGAGGTCGCCGAGAAAGACATACGGCGGGTTCAGGTTTGCAACCTGAACCCACGAGTTTATTTGGATAATAGCTTATGCAATTAATAACGAAGTGAAAATATAAAAGGTAGGGTTCACGTTGCAAACGTGAACCCGCAAAGAGCACCACAAAAGACAAAAGTCTTATTTAGCGCATATATTCAAGGACAAAAAGGAGAATAAATATGTTCACGGGTTCCCTTGTAGCATTGGTAACACCCTTTAAAAACGGAGAAATTGACTATAAAAAGCTGAAAGAACTTATCGAATTCCACATAAAGAATGGAACAAGCGGGATCGTCCCCTGTGGCACAACCGGCGAATCCGCCACCCTTTCGTTTGAAGAACACGAACGAGTGGTTGGTGAGGTTGTCAGCGCGGTAGCAGGGAGGATAAAGGTGCTGGCTGGAACAGGTTCAAATAATACATCGGAAGCCTTGCATCTGACAAGGCATGCAAAAAAAACCGGGGCTGACGGCGCACTGCTTATTACCCCTTACTACAATAAACCCACCCCGGAAGGGCTTTATCGGCATTACAAATTAATTGCCGAGCAAGTGGATATTCCCATTGTCATGTACAATGTCCCCTCACGGACGGGCATCTCCATCCTGCCGGAGACGGTGGCAAGGCTTGCGGAAATTAAAAATATTGTTGGGATAAAAGAGGCCAGCGGAAATATCGATCAAACGACTCAGATATTACAATTGTGCAATATAACCGTCCTATCGGGTGATGATTCGCTCACCTTGCCTATTATGTCCGTTGGTGGAAAAGGGGTGATCTCGGTAGTGGCAAATATTGTCCCTGCGGATACAGCCGCTTTAACCCGTTACTGTTTGGATGGCAATTTTGAAGCAGCCAGGAAGTGTCACTACAAACTTTTTCCGCTGTGCAAGGGTATGTTTATCGAAACCAATC
>DBJWYX010000297.1:0-3410 GCA_052360825.1 Candidatus Wunengus sp. YC64 | reverse complement strand
TGCTGACGAAATCAAACAACTGGTTTTCAGAAAAATTATTAACCTTCCTGCTTCCGAAATTAACACTCCCAATAGTTTCACCCTTATATATCAACGGGAATGCCATGCGTGACTTAATTCCCTCTTTGTACAAAATAGGATCAGTCGAAAATGCCCCCCGTGATGTATCATTAACCATATAAACTTCACCATCATCCACAACCTTTCCTGCCAGCGTTCCATATTTAGAGTAATGCATACCTTCCTCCAATCTGGACCTGTCGTAATCCTTTGAAACTGCAAAAATGAGAAATTCCTCTCTCTTGTCGTCAAGTAAGGTAACACTCATTCTGTCAAAATCGATTACCTGGTTAAGTTCCGCGGTGAGAGATTTAAATACTTCTCTAATGTCCAGTTTCGACGCGAGAATCTTGTTGATGTTATTCACGATGTCCTTTTCTTGCTCTATCCTCTTCCTTTCGGTCAGGTCGATGATAATTCCCTCGTATCCGACAACGTTGTTTCGTTCATCTCGCCTGAGATTGCTCGTCATCAGAGAGGGAACCTTGATACCGTCTTTCTTTTTTAATTCCACCTCGTAATCCTTGATAAAACCGTTTCTGTATACCATCTCCTTAATTATTTTACCTTCATCGGGATTAAAGAATAAATGTTGTGCAAGGTTTAGTTTTAGGATTTCGTTTTTCGATTCGTAACCAAACAGGTCAACTCCTGCCTGATTAATATCTATGAAATAACCTTCAGAGTCGCAGAAAAACACAACGTCTTTGCTGGTCTCAAAAAGACGTCTATATTTCTCCTCTGATATCCTTAGCTTCCGTGTCCGCTCTTCAACAATTTTTTCCAGACGCACTGTATAATCATGAAGCTCCAGTTCTAAGAGCTTTTGTTTTGTTATATCCCTGGTAATTGTTACAAAACCGATTGGTCTCCCATCAGTTGCACGCCGGGTTGTAAATGTGCTGTATCCCGTAAAGATTTCTCCGTTTTTACGAACCAATTGCATCTCGTTTTTATATATGCCGGTTTGCAATGTTGTCTCAAGTATTTTCAGCACCTTATTAGAGACTGCGTCTGTTTTTGCATGCAATATTTTAATATTTGATTTGAAAATTAATTCATCCGGCTCATAACCATACATTCGTTTTGCGCCTTCGTTGAATGCCAGGATATTTCCACCAAGATCACTGGCAATGATTGCGTGTTCGGTAGAACTAACCAGTATGCTGTTTAAAAAATTTGTTGTTTCCTGCAGCTTTGAGGTCTTTTCCTGCACTGACTTGGCCATCGCGTTAAATGCATCTCCTAATTCCCGTACCTCATCCTCCGTCTTTATCGTCACCCGTTGGGATAAATCCCCTGCAGACATCTTGCGGGTTGCCGTCGTTAGCCCCATAATCGGTCTGGCAATCTTTTGCCCAATTAAAAAGGCAAATGCAATCCCTGCCACTGCCAAAATTACTCCGGTAATGGTTAAATACGAAAATATCTTTGAGAAGGGATTCTTTAAATTATTCATTGCCAGAGACACTTCCTCGGCACTCATTTCCGTAATGACGCCCCATTTAATTTCTGGAATCCAATACCATACCCCCAATACCTTTTGACCTCTGTGGTTAGTATAACCTCTCGTATCAAATCCATCGATTCCCTTTAAACACGACTCTGCACTCCTTGTAAATTTTTTGGTTCGCGGCTCCACAATTGCCAATTCCATCGTTGTTCTCTTCGTGATTAACCCAATTTTCTTTAACTGGTCGGCGAATTTAGATTCGGTTATCATCACGCCATGTTGGTTGATTATGTAGGCGTCATAACTATCTCCATGTATCTCCTCCATCTCATTATTCAGAACGGACAGATCGGCCTGAAATACCATCACACCTATCACATGACCATTTTGATTCATTGCAGGCGCAAAGACATACATGGCCGGCAATTGCTCGGACCTGTTCCCAAACTCGTCAGAATCATAAAAAACGGAAGAAACAATGTCAGAAATGTAGGTCTTGCCATTAAGCGCACGATGAAAACCTTGAATATCAGATATGTTTAAACCGATTAGCTTGTCATCCGCTGATATCCTGATATTGCCGGATACATCGCTAATCATAAATCTGTGAAACAGGGCATCGTATGGTATATGAGAAAGGAATTTAGAAACAGTATCAGCATCTGCTTTCGTTAAATTAACAGCCTCTGCTACTAGTGGATTGTTGGCAATGCGCTCTGCCGTTGTCTCCAGCTTTTGTAACCAGTCATTCACCTGAGACACCTTCTTCGAGCCGATCGATTGCAAATTGCCAATCGTCGTTTCCTGAATGACCTTTTGCGCGGAAGGATATGCAATGAGCCGCATAACCAATAAGGGTGTAAGGACAGCGATCAGGAATAGAAAGATTAATTTGTTCTTGATTGATCGAAACATATCGCTACCCCTATCCTGCTGGCCGGTTATTCACTCATTGTTATGAAGCTGTAAATCTTTTGGAAGGATACTACTGAAATACAACAGAAGGACTACAATTATTCAACAAAATTCGGGTCGACCGGGACCTTCCCTAAAAATGGCACCTCCCTGAATTCTGTCGCTTTTTCAGATGCTTCTTTGTTTGCCCTGACAAATACTTCGCACTTGTTCACTATCTCATCAAACACCTTTGCAGCAACAGAATTGGGATAGGCAACCACAAATGCCTCGCCATTGTCACACTTTTCTGTAATACCCGGATCCAGCGGTATCTTCCCAAGAAATGCGACGCCCAATTCCATACAAGTCTTCTCACCTCCGCCGGTTTTAAACACGTCAATATTTTCATGACAGTGAGGACACTTCAAACCACTCATATTTTCAACAATTCCAATAATCGGCACATTACTGTCTCGGGAGAAAAACACCGCCTTCTTCACATCTAACAAAACCACGTCCTGGGGTGTGGTAACAATCACAGAGCCATCCACTTTTCCAATAAGTTCAATAATGGATATAGCTTCATTCCCCGTTCCCGGCGGCAAATCTACCAGAAGAAAATCCAAGCTCCCCCAGCACACACTTCCCATCAACTCGCAGAGAAAATCCCACTTTGCAGAATCCCTCCATATTACCGGCATTGACGGGTCCTCGATCAAAAAGGACAGAGAAGCCACTTTTAAATTCGGCATCACTTCCAGAGGCATCACCCCGCCGCTGCTGCCCTTGAGCCTTTTCCCCTCTACGCCTAACATCATCGGAATATTAGGGCCGTGAATATCCGCATCGGCAATTCCAACCTTAAAACCCTTTTGAGCCAGTGCAACCCCGAGATTCGTTGTTACGGTACTCTTGCCTACCCCGCCCTTGTTGCTCATCACAACGATCTTGTAAGTAATCTCTTTCATACGCTGTGCAATTGCCCACTTGTTGTGTTCTA
>DBJWYX010000296.1:0-3424 GCA_052360825.1 Candidatus Wunengus sp. YC64 | reverse complement strand
AATTGGTGGAGACGAGGGGAATCGAACCCCCGGCCTTCTCGTTGCGAACGAGACGCTCTCCCGGACTGAGCTACGTCCCCACCTAATCATATGTATTAATAATTCACTTGAATACTCACGGAGTCAGACCGAATATGGTAATATTCATCCCCTCTTATAATGGTTTGCCTGCTATTTATTTTCCCGTGCTTATCGGTGTATTTTAGTGGTGCATTGACGCATTTATTATATATTTCGTGTTCAAAATTGCAAACCAATTCTTTGTTTAATAATGAGACGCAGATTTTGACAGATATACACAGATCACTACAGAATTTTAGTTGGTTGCCAAGCGCCAGTTTAGTGATGAAACACTGCTTCATCCAAAGCCAGAGCACTGGGGAAAATTACCTTTTCAGATTGACATATACAAATACCTCTGTTAATCTAATCCACACATAGAATCATAGATAAATACTACAGAACATAGAAGCCAGAATCAAGAAGCCGGATTTCGAGCTTTGTATTTCGTGTTTTTTCCTCTGCAAACTCTGTGGTTAAAAGTCTTTTATGATATACTTTTCCTTAGCAATCGGTCTTATCATGATTATTTTCCTCAGTTATGCAACGTGCGGGCTGTGGACAAAGTACATCAATACGAAAGCAGTCAATGGATTCCTCATGCCTGGAGCCATCGTGCACGAACTCAGTCATGCACTGTTTTGTCTTGTCACGGGGACGACGATTAAAGAGCTGAATTTATTCACATCCAATAGCACGGGAATTAAGTACGATAAACCCAAGGTTCCCTTCCTCTTCGACTTCATCATTGCGGCTGCACCTATGTTTGGCTGTGTCTTTTTCATCTTTTTTATATCGAAGCTGCTTTCCAATCCCATCCACCTCAGCAATGAATTCCCCCAGGAAATTCATTTTACGCTCAAAGGGCTTTTCGATTTACTGCGTCATCTGCTCGATTCGGTATGGGTCACTTTTCATGCCTTTAAGAATCAGTTCCGTATCACAGAGATACACGATATTTTCTTCTTGCTGGCGCTTATCATCTTTACGGTCTCAATGTCGCCCCACAAACAGGACATCAAGCACCTTGTTCTTGGTTTCGGCGTCATAGCACTCATCCTCTTCTTTCTCGAAAAACTCGGTGTGCACCTGCAACAGTACAAATGGTGGAATTTTTGCATAAAGGAGTTGTGGGTAATCACAACCCTTGCCATCTCCGTGCTTGCCACCTTGCTTTTTATCACGCTCGTCACGATGGGACTCATTAAAGGATACAGGTTGACGTTTGGACACAAAAGTTCTCCTAAATAATCCGGAAATACTTTGTTTTAGCAGCTTTTTAACACCATTGGGTTACGTGTTCATCGCAAAAAGCACACATGGTGTTTGCCAGATATCATTCCCCTACCCCACAGAAAAAGACATTGTACACCTGATTCAAAATAACAAACTTTCACGTTCAATACATGGAAAGACACGGATAAACATTCAGAGAAACGATTCCCACTTGAAATATGAAATAGACCTTTTGCAGGCATATTTTCAAGGCAAACAGGCAGACTTTGATTGCCCTCTGGACTTGAGCGGCGGTACGCCGTTCCAGATACTGGTATGGAATAAATTGCGAGAAATTCCGTATGGAGAATGCCGTTCATATAAGTGGGTTGCCGAAGCGATTGGAAATCCCCGTGCTGCCAGGGCGGTGGGCATGGCCAATAATAAGAACCCCTTGCCACCCGTCATTCCCTGTCACAGGGTCATCGGCTCTAATGGTTCACTAACCGGATACGCCTCTGGTCTGCATGTCAAAAAATATTTGCTGGAAATGGAAAAAAGGACAATAAAGTGAGGTGGAAAAGAGACGGGTGACGTGTGGCATGACACCCGTCACGCTTTATATTTTCTGCAATTCCAGCAAGTCCGGCCTTACTCTTGTAATCAGGCTTAGTGTAGCGACGGTAATAAACCCTTCACCAATGCCAATAACGGCGTGAATGCCAGACATGGCAGATAAAACAATCTTTAATGGGGCTGTGCCTGAAATGCTGAGTTCTAGAGCACAGCAGGTTGCCGATAACACAAGGGAACACCACGCGGCTGTGAAACTGCCGATAAAAAGGCCTTTTCTACCCTGAACAAAAAATTGGATAATGGTGTTTATGTAATATCCGAAAAATCCTCCCACAATGCCCATATTGAAGATATTTGCCCCCAGGGCGGTAAGTCCGCCGTCCTGGAATATAAGGCACTGGACGGTAAGCACCGTCGTCATTATGAGCACGGAAGCCCATGGACCGAGCAGGATGGCGATAAGAGTTGCGCCCATGAAGTGGCCGCTCGTCCCGCCGCCGACAGGGAAATTGAACATCTGTGCGGCAAAGACAAATGCCGCCATAACTCCGAGCAGGGGTATGTGTTTTTCTGATATCTTCTTGTTTGCCGTTCGAACGGCAATACCAATAAATACGGTAGAAATACAGCCCATCCCGATCCACGTCTTGGTGTCCAAAAACCCGTCAGGGATATGCACAGGTAAACCTTTCTTTGTTGTATTATTATTTTATCATAGTAGGATAAAGAAGAAATTCACAGTGAATATATAGCAAAATAGAGAAAGAGATACAATAAAAACTTGATGTTTGCAACAACACCTAAAACCCAATCACTTTTAATCGTTCCATTTGGCGCTATCCGGAAAGAGGTTTTAGTTTTCCTGCAAAATGAGCTAATCCGTACATTTGGTTTCGATGTTAGAATAGCAAGGGAGGAACCCATCCCACAATACGCCTTTGATCCCAAAAGAAGACAATACCACTCGACCAAAATCCTGGAATGGTTGAAAAATATACCTGTGATGGACACACGCATACTTGGTATCGTTGATCTCGACTTATATGTGCCGGAATTGAACTTCGTCTTTGGAGAGGCGGACGTCGCACATGGTGTCTGTATCATATCGCTGGCGAGACTCCGCCAGGAATTCTATGGCCTGCCGAAGAACGCAAACCTCTTTTTGGAACGTGCGCTAAAAGAGGCGGTCCATGAGCTTGGCCATACATACAGACTTGGGCACTGCGGAGACACACGGTGTATCATGCATTTTTCAAATTCCCTGCAAGATACCGACATAAAAGGACCCGACTTCTGTCCACGATGCAAATTAAAACTCAGGTAAAAGAGAACTAAAAACAGTCGGACACAGAATACGCAGATTAAACAGATTTAAAATCTTTGCGGAGCTTTTCAGGGTTTTTCCAAAAAACTAAATTGTTACGAAATAATTCTCTTGACATACCGGAAGCAGGTAGTGAATATAGATATTATATCAATTTTATAAAGAAAACCTTGCGGTAGAATAATTAAATGCCGAAAGTTTTTGATTGGAAAGGACATAGATTTCATTTCTTTTCAAATGAGGGTTATC
>DBJWYX010000295.1:0-3429 GCA_052360825.1 Candidatus Wunengus sp. YC64 | reverse complement strand
TGTCGACCACAATGGATGGATATTCGCCCACTCCATATGATGAATCCACCGTCTCATTGCGCCAGGCACTGCCGTCATAATATGCATAGTAAAGATTTTTACCACCATACGCAACGTGTGGATTGCCGCTTGTATCGGTGGCGATTGCCCTCGAATAAAAATCATGGAAATATTTTGGAGTAACGTCCACACGCTCAGTCTTCCACGTATCCGCTGAACAGTTTATAACGGTCAAAATAAAAATAAAGCTGACAATGACTAAAAACAGGCATGGCAAGCGTTTTGTATTAATCATAACCCCCCCCTTCTTTAAATTAGGTTGCCTTCAGTAACGACTTTTATTCTCCCCTCTAGAAAGAGGGGTTGGGGGTGTGTTATGGCAAACTTACACACCCCTTTATCCTACGCTGGTTCAGGCTTGCAGCCTGAACCGAAACATTTTGGTTCAATCGAGGACGATTGAACCAGCAAAGACCAGCAAAGAGGGTTCAGCATGACACAACGGTGGTTAACATGTCTTTCCGAACCATATACTGAACCAAAATATTAACTCACGCATTATCTTCCAGTTTCAGTGCTAATCCGTGCGTTTCTGTGGTGAATTGCAATAAAAATAGATAAAGGAATCAGAATAACCATGCTGGCAAGCGTAATAATCATGCCAATGGTAAAGGATTTCGGTTCGTAAACAAACTTTACAATGTGGTCGCCTTTTTCCAGGAAGACGGATCGCAGCATGTAGTCTGTCTTTAAGACCCGACGTTTTTTCCCATCAACGTATGCATTTCAGCCCGGATAAAACGTATCGCCCAGGACAAGATACCCATCCTCTAACAAGATTGCCTTTATTGTAACGCTATTTGGTGAATATTCAATAATTGTTGGGTTGGGTTCTTGCTGATAATTCTCGCTGCTTATATTCCTTGTGAGACTGGATGGCTCTTCCAGAATTATATATTTTAAGGGGTTAAATTCACGGCTGGAAAGCTCTTTAAATATGGCGTCTCTTCCCTGTAAGGTTTTCGATTCGTGAACGATAAAAGCGTGTGGTAATGCCATCGTGTTTTTTAAAAGGGTGTACTTTGAATTTTTAGCTACCTGTTTAATAGCAGGGTGATATTCAATGCCTCCTCCGCAAGAGATAAAGATATACTTTAAATTGAGCAGATTGGTTAACTTTGAGATATGAGTTACCTCCATAAGAATGCGCAAGTCATCTAAAGGTTTACCCTCAGACAGGTTCATAAATTCACTGTATTCTTTAATGACGTTTGCTTCGTATCCCCCAATATTGGCAATGTTGTGAACCATACTATGGTTTGGACCGGCATAACCTGCAGTAGTAATACGAAATGGCTCCGGGTCGTTTTTTAACAAATCAAGCGTTTCTTCATCCCACAGGTACTTTTTGGAGTCAAACGTTACTATATACTGATTTCCAAAAAACCAGAGGTCTCCCATTATTAAAGCCACAGATACAAGAACTAAGATATGCCTTTTTAAACTTCTCTTAATCCACAAACATACAATAAGCAAACTCAATATAGAAAGTATTATGAATTTTACAGCGCCCGTTGCAGCAACGTTAAAAGTCGTGCCTAAAAATTCAGGATTTTTTAAATTTTCCAGATTGGATAGTGAAGCCTTTGGATCGCCCAGTAAATAAACCTTGTTGATTATATAATGCCATTTTTCAAACCCTATTCTGAATAAAAAGAAAATCAAGAGAAACAGACTTAACGCAGAAATAATACCTATTACGAAACGGAGAAGCGTTGATGCCGTTTTTTTACTTATGATAGTATTTCTCAAATATTCTGCGCCAATACCTGAGAGTACAGACAGGGAAAAGGCTACTATGAATATGAATTTGGAATTCCCACGAAACAGGCTAAATCCAGGGACAAAGGTATAAAGAATTTTAAAAAGCGGCGTGAATTTCCCCAGCGCAAGAACCGAGCATGTTAAAGCCATAATAAGAAAAGTTTTTGTGAATTTATTCCTGTAATAAAACGAGGAGAGTGCACATAACATAAGGGGAAGAATGCCAACGTATAAAGACATTTCCCAGAGTAAATAACGTCCCCAGTACGGTGTTTTTGTTAAATTACCAAAAAAGTCGGGAATAAGTAATGTGAGGAAATTTTCAGGTGGAAAAGAAAAGTGACCTACCCACTCGTATGAAAGCGTATGACGGACAGAGTGTTTAGCCATCTCAAATGCAGGCAATAATTGAATGGCAGAAAGTAAAAATCCTGTAATATATATAATCAAAAACCCCGATATACGATACCCAACAGATTTCCAATCCCGATGATTATTAAATTCCTGGATAATGCGTATGATAAAGTACACAAATACAGCAATAGCGGTATAAAAAGAATATTGAGGTTGACCTGCTAATATATTACATGCAACTGTGACCCCACCCAGGAGCGCATATAAAAAATTATTTGCACAAATAAATATCTCTGAAAATAAAAGAATAAGGGGTAGCCACATTATTGCACAGAGAATTGTTAGGTGTCCTGCATAGACGTGAAATATTTGCGGTGCACAGAACATGAATATAATAGACGAAATCATACAGCTTGAGCGGGAAAGCCTGTCTCTGGATAATTGCTGATTTGAGATTGTGGATTTTAGATTTAAAAATCTAAGATATAAATAAGTAAATACACCCGATAAGAAAACATGCAGGATAATACTGTAATTAATGGCCGTATGAATAGGTAATATAAGAAATATCAGATTGAGTGGATAAAATATGGCGGATTGCACTCCCGCAATAAAGGGTATTCCACAACAAGCGTAAGGATTCCAGAGAGGGAGTATTCCCTTTGACAGGGTATCGAAACCAAAATATCTCCAGCAAAAATATTGGTTGCGCATATCATGATTTTCATCACCCAGAACACGATAATCCGCAGGGATAACAACATTGTAGAAATATGCCAGGGAAAGAAGGAATAGAATTAGTACGGCAAGCCAATCGTTTTTTGACCAAATATTTGCGTGTTTTGCAATTGTATTTAGAGCACAAGTTTGGTTATTATCGGGATGATTAATCATTATGTGGATTTGAGATGCAAGACATGCTTCATATTGTATTCAATAAGTAAAATAACTAACGGTGTGGACAAGTCTTGTTTTCAATGTCTTCAGATCTTTATTAATTTACAGGTTTTTACGATAAGCTATCTTGTTATGAAATACAGATACAGGAATCAGAATAACCATGCTGGCAAGGCTGATAACCATGCCGATGGTAAAGGATTTCGGTTCGTAAACAAACTTTACAATGTGTTCTCCCTTTTCAAGGAAGACCGATCTCATGACATAGTTGGTCTTCAAAACCTTACTCTTCTTCCCATCAACATAAGCATTCCAGCCCGGATAAAACGTATCGCCCAGGACAAGATACCCATC
>DBJWYX010000294.1:0-3488 GCA_052360825.1 Candidatus Wunengus sp. YC64 | reverse complement strand
AAGCAAGACTCCTGGCTGATTACGAGCATTGTGGACGGGAATTATGCTGCAGATCCTTCCTCAAAAATCTCGAACCCGTTACTATGAAAATGGCAAAGAATCAGAAGGCAACGCTGGACCCCTCTAAAATATCAGGCAGGTGCGGCAGGCTCATGTGCTGTTTGCGTTATGAAGACAAAGTCTATGAAGATTTAAAACACGTTCTTCCAAAAAAGGGTTCTATTGTGAAAACAGCAAAAGGCGTTGGGGAAGTCATTAATTATGATGTATTACAACAACAAGTTACCATTGAGCTGGAAAATAAAAACAAAATTCATGTGTCAGTCAAAGACATCATAGACAAAGTAAGAGAACCCTTGCGGCAAAAAGAACCGATGTGTGACAAGCCCTGTGAAAAGGATTGCAGCCTTGAATAAACGCACCTTTTATCTTACAACACCCATTTACTATGTAAATGACGCGCCACACATCGGACATTCTTATACAACAATTGCCGCCGACGTGCTTGCCCGATATAAAAGGACAAAAGGCTCAGACGTCTTCTTCCTGACAGGAACGGATGAACACGGTCAAAAAATCCAGAAAGCGGCACAAGCATGTAATAAAACACCGATAGAATTTGTTAATGGTGTGGTGGATAAATTCAAGACTTTGTGGAACAACCTCGACATCTCCAATGACGATTTCATACGGACTACCGATGAACGGCATTGCCGCAGTGTAAAAGAAATCTTTCAGCAAATCTTTGAGAATGGAGACATCTATCTGGGGGAATATGAGGGATGGTATTGTATTCCCTGTGAAAGTTTCTGGATTGAATCACAACTTGAAGAAAAGAAATGCCCGGAATGTAAACGAGCTGTTGAAAAAGTAAAGGAGAAAAATTATTTTTTCAGGTTAGCAAAATACCAGAAAAGCCTTCTTGAATATTACGATAAACATCCTCATTTTATTCAACCCGAATCGAGAAAAAATGAATTACTGCACCGAATTAAAACTCAGATAGAAGATATCAGTATAAGCCGGTCGGCTGTAGAATGGGGCATTCAAGTCCCCATGGACCCGACACACACTATTTATGTATGGATTGATGCGCTTCTGAACTATATTACCGCCCTGGGATACAACGACGACATGCAAAAATTCCAAAAATACTGGCCTGCAAACGTCCATATTATCGGGAAAGAAATCTTATGGTTTCATGGCGTTATCTGGCCTGCCATACTTATGTCATTGAAAATAGATTTGCCCTGTAAAGTCTTTGCACACGGGTGGTGGACTATTGAAGGCCAAAAAATATCAAAATCCTTAGGAAACGCTATCGACCCAACGAGTATTATTCAATCGTACGGCACGGACGCTTACAGATATTTCCTCCTGAGAGAAGTCCCTTTCGGTTTAGATGGAAATTTTTCTTACAGCGCCCTTATTCACAGAATAAATTCCGACCTCGGCAACGACCTTGGCAATCTATTACAACGCACATTAACGATGATTGAAAAATACTTCCAAGGAGTCATTCCGGAGATTGTGGATACAGATGATGAACTAAAAAGGTTATCAAAAAGCACCTGCGATAAAGTAGATGCCGAAATGGAAGACCTCCAATTTAGCAAGGCGCTTGAGAATATTTGGACATTTATAGGCCATGCCAACAAATTCATCGAAGACAAAAAACCCTGGGTGCTTGCCAAAACAAATACTACAAGAACGCAGCTTGCCGCAGTCATCGGTTCTTTGGCCGGGGCTATTAAAGATATTTCCGTGTTTATCTATCCGTTTATGCCAGGAACAGCCGTTGAAATTCAACGACAGCTTGGCATCCTTGAAGACAACCGCTCTCTCTGCCTGGAATTCCAGCAGGGGTTTAAGAAAGATACTGTTGTCCGTAAGGGAAAACCTTTATTCCCAAAAATCGATTCCTCAGTATTGAAAACTGTTTCGCCATGATGAGAATTTAACTATATAATGAATATACATAAACATTAATTTCCGGAGAATCGTATATGACAAAGACATGGAATAAGTTAAAAGAGATTATTAAAAAAGACCCCCGCTATTTATTGCAAGCCTATCAATTTGTATTTGAAGCCCTTGATTACACCACAAATATGTTAGGTAAAAATCACCATAAAACAACCGATCAGAACCGCCACGTAACGGGAAGACAGCTTTTGGAGGGTATCAGACAGTATGCATCAAAGCAATTCGGCTTTATGGCATTAACCGTATTTGAAGAATGGGGAATAAACCAGGACGAAGATTTTGGAAATATCGTATTTAATTTAGTGGAAAACGGTCTTATGGGAAAGACAGAAACAGATACCAGAGATGATTTTAAAAATATTTACGACCTCAAGAAGGTCTTTGACGAAGAATTCAAATTCGATGGGAGTTATGACATCCGGCTTTCATTGAATGCATTAGGAATCAAAAAAAGATAATTACTTAACGTCTTTTACACAGCGAAAACCGACATTGTTATCTTTGCCCTCAGGATAACTGCAGCTTCGATAGGCGCTTCGCAGAATATAATGATGGTTTACCCATGACCCGCCCCTAACCACTCGAAATTTTCCTTCCTCATACCAATCTTCGCACCATTCCCAAACATTCCCAGCCATGTCATAACAACCAAAAGGGCACATACCTTCTTTCCGGTTACCAATTGGCGCTGGAGCGCCTGTGTTTGGATCCAGATTGTAAACAGCCCTTGTGTTGTCAGGCTGTATATTTCCCCATGGGTACTCTCTGCCGTCAACACCTCGCGCTGCTTTTTCCCACTCGATCTCCTTAGGAAGTCGTTTATCAGCCCATCTTGCATAGGCAATTGCATCATTCCAACTAACACCTACGACCGGTTGTAATGGTTTATTAAACCGCTCATTATTCCAGAAAAAGGGGGCTTTGGCTCCTGTGGCATCAACAAACTTTTTATATTGGGAATTGGTTATCGGAAATTTATCAATATAAAACTCATTAACATGCACAACCTTTCGTTCTTCGCCCATGATAAAATCCCCCGATGGCACAAGAACCATTTCTGAATCATCTTTCTCATTCATAATACTCACTAACCTTGTCATAGCTCCATCACCAGATAAAATAATAGGATTATTTTTTCTTTTTCTTCTCGGACTTTTTCTTGTTTTTAATATTACCTGTGCTTTTAACCCCTTGCTTCTTCATGGTTAGCTGTTTTAATAGCTTTTTTGCATCATCGTCTTTTGGGTCACTTGCAATTGCTTTTTGCAACTCGGATATCGCATTCTTTATTTGTTTCTTATCCCGATAGGCAACGCCAAGATTGTAATGAAGAATACTATCTTCAGGATTATCTTTAAGCAGTGTTTTCCATACTTCTACCGCATCATCTTTTCTGTTGCAATCATTATACGCATCCCCAAGGCTATAATAAGCATCTTCATATTTAGGGTCTATCTCCAATACTTTTTTTAATTCTCTTATCCCGTCTTCACACAATCCTT
>DBJWYX010000293.1:0-3507 GCA_052360825.1 Candidatus Wunengus sp. YC64 | reverse complement strand
AGGGGAATCACAAAAGATTGAAATTCCTGTACATCAAGTTAGCAGTTGCGAGTTTAACTAAAATCTTACAACGAACAACTTTCTTTGCGTTTTGCGGTGAACTATTAATTTTATATTGCCAAACCACCATCTACACTAATCACATGGCCAGTAATATATCTGGCATTGTCAGATAATAGGAATATGGCTGTTTTTGCAACCTCTTCGGCCTTGCCAAATCTTCTGATGGGAATCATCTCGATTACCTTATCTTTGTATTCCTGGGGCAGGACTGCCGTCATGTCAGTTTCAATAAAACCGCAGGCGATGGCGTTTACGGTAACATTTACCTTTCCGACTTCCTTGGCAAGGGCCTTAGTAAAACCGATCATGCCTGCCTTGGAGGAAGAATAATTGACCTGGCCAGCCATCCCGATTATCCCGCTCACAGAGGTTATATTTAAGATACTGCCAGCCTTTTGCTTGATCATCTGGGTAATAACAGCCTTAGAGAAATTATACACACTCTTGAGATTGGTATTAATGACGTCATCCCAATCGTTCTCTGCCATTAAGGCCAGAAGTTTATCACGGGTAATGCCGGCATTATTTACGAGGAAGTCAATTTTCCCAAATTTGTCTTTGACCTCTTTTACCATAGTTTTGGCGCCCTCAAAACTGGCTGCATTTACTTGAAAAGAGAGGGCTTTTACGCCCAAGGATTCGATTTCTTTTGCCAATGCATTAGCTGCATCAGCGCTTTTACTGTAATTAAAGATGACGTTGCAACCGTTCTTTGCCAGTTCCAGCGCTATTGCCCGACCGATACCTCTTGTACCGCCTGTAATGATTGCTACCTTATCTTTAAATTCCACGTAATATTCCTCCTTATAAAATTACTGTTTGCGGTATAGTAAAGAAATGGATTTTGAAATGCAAGGTAAAAAATATCTGTGATTTAAATGTTTTTTTGCCGGTCTGATGCCATTCTTAACAGCTTTAATCGCATCATCTCAGCAAAGAGACCTACTTCGTATTCGATACCCTTCAGGATGTCGTTCTCCACGGCAAAGTTGATGCACTTCTTCATTTCCTTGAGTGCCCGTGCATCACGTTCTAAGAGAGTTTTTGCAATTTCTATGGTTTGCTCTAATACTTCTTTGTGTAGTGAAATTTGATTGATAAGACCCCACTCCAACGCTGTTTCGGCGCGGATCATCTTGCCCAGGAAGAGCATTTCTTTGGCGCGGGCAACGCCAATAAAACGCGGTAAACGCTGAGTACCACCCAGACCGGGAATAATGCTGAGTTCAGGCTTTGCTTCTGGTAGGCTAAAGAAGGATAGTTCGGATGCAACGCGCAGGTCACATAACATGGCAAGTTCCAGACCAGCGCCAATAGTAACACCGTTAATAGCGGCAATCACGGGTTTTTTACAATTTTCGATTTCTACAAACATCTCATGGGCACGGTGAAATCGTTCATAGTTTTTTTCGGCCACCAGACCCGATATCCACGAGCCGAAGAGTTCGTCCCGGTCGGCGCCGTCACTGAAGACTCCCCGAAGTTTGCTGGCGATAATAATAGCGCCAATTTTATCATCACCCTCGTATTGATCCATTTTATCGTAGATGGCGTCGAGAAGCCATGAACCCAGGGAGTTTCGCGGCGGTTTTTTCATGTAAATAATGCCAACGGCCTTGCCATTATCACCGGAAATTTCTTCAAATTCGATGTGGTTATAACCGGAGTTATCACCACGATTCATGCGAATGTCTTTCATGATTTAAAACCTAATCTATATCTTTAATGCTACTTGAAAACCTTCATGAATAGCCTCAAGTGCCGTGCGTACTTTGACACAATCGCCGATAAAGTATGTCTCCGGGAATTTCCCCTCCACCTGCTTCTGGAGTTCGTTGTTGGGGCTGTATCCTACGGCAACGATAACGGTATCTGCCTTGATAAAGTGTTCCTGACCGTCTTTTTCATACACAACCCCCCTATGTATTTGTCCGTTTTCGCTGTGGTTGTTTGTAATTTCTTTTACCTTTAGTTCCGTTATTTCTTTTATCCCTGCATCCTTTAGTTCATTGAGGATAACCCATCGTGTGGAAAAACCAAATCCGCCCCCAACCTTTCTTTTCATTTCCAGCAGGGTGATATTCCTGTTCCCCTTTGAGGTATATTCAACAATATCTTTGGCGTCGAGCACCTTGTGTTTAAGCAGAAAACAGGCTACCTCCGGTCTCATCGCCCCCTGTTTTGCCAAGTACAGTGCCACCTCACACCCAACCGTTCCACCGCCAATGATGACAACGTCCCTCCCTGTCGTTACTTTCCCTTCCAACACACTACTGGCGATAGAAACATTTTCTCCGTTTATTCCCGGGAGATTGAGCATTATTGGACGTCCACCTGTGGCTATGATTACTGCATCAGGGTGTTCTTCCTCTAACGTCTGTAAATCTGCCTCTTCTCTTATTTTTATATTTACGTTGAGTTTCGAAATTTGTCTTTCCAGATACGATATGATATTTTGTATTTCTTCTCGTCCCGGTGGAATAAAGGCATATCGTAATTGACCACCCAGTTGATGACTCTTTTCGTACAGCGTCACATTGTGTCCCCTCAATGCCAGGACACGAGCAGCCTCCATGCCACCTGGTCCGCCGCCCACAACCACAATCTTTTTCGATTTACCCGCTTTGGTTATCTTGTATTCACCTTCATGCCCCACCATCGCATTATAAGTGCAGGCCACTGGTTTAAAATTAAGCAGGGAATCAAAACACCCCTGATTGCAGGCGATACACGTCCTGATATCATCATACTGCCCGTTTTTAAATTTATTCGGCAGTTCGGGATCAACAATCAAAGGTCTACCGATTGACACCAGGTCTGCCTGTTCATTATCTAATATTTCTTCTGCTAATTTAAGATTGTTTATCCTCACCGAAGCAATTACGGGAACTGTTACCTGAGATTTAACCTTTGCAGAAAGATATGCATAAGCCATCCTTGGAATGGACATCAACATAATGGGGGTCTTGCTTTCGTGCCAGCCGGGAGAGACGTTAAAGGCGTCAGCGCCCGCCTGTTCCAATATTTTAGCAATTTCAATACTTTCAGTTATCTTGAGCCCTTCCTCTACGAGATCATCACCTGACATTCTAAAGATGATGGGATAATCCTTCCCAACAGTTTGTTTTATAGCGAGAACCATTTCCCTTGCAAAACGAGTTCTATTTTCAAGACTTCCACCGTATTCATCGTCGCGCTTGTTCGTTGTCTTAGAGAGGAACTGATTGATAAGATACCCCATCCCGCCATGAAGCTCGACGGCATCAAAACCTGCTTTCTTCGCCCTTAATGTGGCGCTGACATAATTATCGATAACCGTTTTGATCTCCGGAATTGTCAGGGCACGGGGTTCTTGTTTAATGCTTCTATATGTCACTGCAGAGGGTGCGACTGGTTGCATTTTTGTGAAAAAAGACGAGGCGCTTCTGCCAGCGTGAAGGAGTT
>DBJWYX010000292.1:3276-3508 GCA_052360825.1 Candidatus Wunengus sp. YC64 | reverse complement strand
CAATCCCTCTTACTCCGAGGTCTATATCGTTAGCGCCATCGTCTTTCTCAATTGATGAGCCAAATAAAAGAATATAAGAAACATTATATTTTTTGGCACATTGCAGGATTATTTCTTTCTCATGTTCTGCTATCATCGTTTATCCTTTTCATGAAGGTAAAAAGGGCCAAGCAAGGTCGAGGATACAAGGATCAGATACTCTTTGTTCTCCAAAGCTTGTTAATTGAAAATG
>DBJWYX010000292.1:0-3227 GCA_052360825.1 Candidatus Wunengus sp. YC64 | reverse complement strand
AAGCAGCACCGTATGCAAAGATTGAAGGAATTACAGGCAATTGGACTGAAAGAATACTAACTTAGCGGTTTTTATGAACAAAAACTTACAAACGCAGTTTCACGTGTTTGTAACTTCAGGTTTTCGTCTCCTCTTCTTCCAGCTTGATGTCATAAGTATCCAGGATCGTTCCCTTGGCCTTTTCCAAATTTCCCAGAGATATCTCATAATCAATAATCGCCTTCGCCTCATTGCCTTCCGCAGTAGCTAAATCCTCCTGCGCACGCAGGATTTCGAGGCTGGTAGACCTTCCTACGCTGAACTTTTTTCCCTCAACCTCTAACCTTTTCTGCGCCAATTCCCTGGCCTTTCTCGTGGCGTTAACCCTTTCGATGTTGGTCATCACCTGCCGCACCGTTTCCCGCACCTCTACGACAATATCCAGTTCCTTTCTTTTAATATTTAAACCGGCCTGTTGTTTCTTAAGCTTCGACCTATTGTATTTACTTCTTGCCGACCTGTTTCCCAGGGGGATCTCTAAGGCGAGGGTAAAAAACTCTCCCTGAAATTCCTCTGAGAATGTAGAGTCACTGACATCTTCTATATCTTCCCCAAGGCCTGTGTAGCGCATGCCGGCAGTGAAATCAAGCGCGGGATACAATTCGTTCTTTCGCCTCCTGGTCTGCATGTCTGCATTTTCTGTCTTGAGCTGCAATTCCAGTAATTCGGGACGTTTTCCCATGGCTATTTTGATGGTTTCCTTCAATTCGACCTTTTTCGGTTCAAAGTCGGGCTTGTCGGTTGGGATGACGGCGGCGTCGGAAATAATATCAGTGTCAGCAAAATTCATGATCTTTTTAAGTTCGTCCTCTTTATCCTTAACCGCATTTTCTGCGGAAATTATTGCCTCGACCCTTGATGCCACGCCGGATTCTGCATCAATGATCTCGATGGGCGCAAGGGTGCCCGTTTCTACCTGTATCCTGTTCTTTCTCAGCAAGTCTTCCGCGCGTTCCTTGGATTTATTTGCTACCTTTAAATCCTCGATTGCCTTCACAAGATTCCAGTATGCTTCCTGAACAGAATTGGAAATTTCTAATGCTTTACTTTTGAATTGAGCCAGGGAAATCTTTTTGTTGTTTCTCGCAATATAAATGAGGCTTCTGTTATAAAACCAACCAGCGCCTTTTAACAAAGGCTGTGTAATCTTTGCCTCCACATAATTTTCATAGGCTGGATTGAGTAACCGGAAAGGATTTGGTTCTACAAAATCACGGAATAAATTGTATTCCAGGGACAGCGTAGCGCCTGTGGGAATCATCGACTGAATCACGGCATCTGCCGTCTTTCCCTGTTCAATAAAAGGGCTAATAGAGCTTGTTTCAAGGCCACCGACCAGTCTGCTGTTAATGGGTACGTCATCATTTTCGATATTACCTTCCAATTTCAGTGTGGGGTCGTATTTTGCCTTTTGTACGGTAATTTCATAATCTTTCATATTCGAAGTTAGCTTCGAAATCTCGATGTCAAGATTGTTGCGCAGGGCATAGACAATGCTATCCTTCAGGCTCAGGCTAAGAAACTTCAAGTTCGATCCCATTTCGATACTTGCCGGAGGTGTCTGAGATGTTGCGGAAGGTGTCTGTCCCTTAGATTTACCCTTGCCGGCAAAGGAAACACCCCCCAGGAACAAAACCATGCATAAGGCAACCGGTAAACAGGCACTACGCAATATAGATTTTCTTTTATATGATGTTGTTATCGTCATGGAGGATATTTTCTAAATAACAGAACAACACAAGGAGAATATTTGGAACCACAGATACTTCGACAGGCTCAGCACAGGTTTCGCAGATAAAGATTCCTAATGTCCTTTGATGAGCGCCATGGCCTCTGCGCGGGTCGCCGGGTTATCACGAAAGATGCCACGCACTACAGAGGTCTGCACTCTTGTGCCTGGCTTTTTGATACCCCTCATGGTCATACAGAGATGTTCGGCTTCGATAATAGCAAGCACCCCTTTGGGTTTTAACGCCTTCATGATGGATTCTGCAATGTCTGTGGTGAGTCTTTCCTGGACTTGCAGTCGCTTTGCCTCTATTTCAACAACCCTTGCCAGTTTGCTGATCCCCGTTACCCTGTTCCCCTGCGGAATGTAGGCTACGTGTGCAACGCCGCTAAAAGGGAGGAGGTGATGCTCACACATTGAATAAAAGGGGATATCTTTTAAGAGTACAATTTCATCGTACTTTTCAGATTTTAATACCTTGATCTCCGTGTGAGAATCCTGCCCGATACCTGCATATATTTCTTCACACATATCGGCAACCCGTTCGGGTGTTTCCAAAAGGCCTTCACGTTTAGGATCGTCACCGATAGCCTCTAAAAACAAACGAACGGATTCTATAATCTTTTTTTTGTCTATCAAAATAAAACTCCTTTTTAAAATATCTCGTAAAATCCGAAATTAGAATATCGAAATCCGAAGGCATTGGAGTCCACCCCCTAACCCCCGCCAGCGGGGGACAACACCCGCGCTACCCGCTCCGACTCGTTCAGGTTAGGACATTAGTCCATAATCATTCAGTATTTTACTTAATTTGCCCTCGTTTTCTTTCGTCATATTGCAAAGCGGTAAGCGCATCTCTCCATTTATTCTCCCCAATAACTTCATGGCAGTTTTTACGGGAATCGGATTGGTTTCGATAAACATACCCTTGCACAGCGGGAAAAGTTTGTGGTGGCACTTTCTGGCCGCATCAAAATTACCATCCAGGCAATATTTGGTTAATGCGGCTGTATCCGCAGGGACAATATTTGCCACTACCGATATTACCCCTTTTCCACCTATTGACATGATAGGCAGGGTAAGCGAATCATCGCCTGAAAGAACTATTATATTGCATAGTTGTAATATCTGGGTCGTTTGATCAATATTTCCGCTGGCCTCTTTTATCCCAACAATATTCTTGATTTCAGCAAGCTTCGCCACCGTCTCAGGTAAAATAGAAATACCCGTTCTTGATGGAACATTGTATATTACAACAGGGATATCCACCTCTTCGGCAATTAATTTGTAATGCCTGTAAAGCCCCTCCGGGGTAGGCTTATTGTAGTACGGGGTAATAAGCAGGGCGCCGTCTGCCCCTGCTTTTTTGGCATGTCTTGTCAAACGGAGGGCCTCCGCTGTGTTATTTGAGCCTGTTCCAGCCAGTACCTTTATCCTCCCGGCCACTATGCTGACAACC
>DBJWYX010000291.1:0-3513 GCA_052360825.1 Candidatus Wunengus sp. YC64 | reverse complement strand
ATAAGCTGGAAACATTAAAGACGCTCGTGGAGATGTATAACAAGGGTGTATATCCTCTGATGCCTGAAAAAGGTTCTGTCGGAGCAAGCGGTGACTTGGCCCCTTTGGCTCACATGGCCCTAGTTTTAGTGGGGCAGGGAAAGGCCTCTTTTCATGGCAAGATTTTAAGTGGAAAGGATGCCATGAAGAAGGCTGGTATTCCTTTGGTTGATCTTGATGCAGGAGAAGGACTGGCACTGATCAATGGAACGCAGGTTATGACGGCCATAGGCGCCCTTGCAATCTGTGATGCACTGAATTTGCTCAAGACTGCCGACATTGCCGCCGGGATGAGCTTAGAGGTTTTGCTGGCATCGAATATTGAACTGGACAAAAAGATTCATGACGTGAGGCCGCATCCGGGTCAAATTATAAGCGCCGATAATCTCAGGCGCATTACACGGAATAGCGAGATTGTATCATCCCATAAAGATTGTTCCCGTGTGCAGGATGCATATTCTATTCGATGCTCGCCTCAGGTACACGGCGCTTCCATTGATGCGCTTCATTATGCGAGAAGGGTCATAGAGATTGAGATGAATGCGGCGACTGATAATCCTTTGATTTTTCCCGATAATGACCAGATTGTAACCGGCGGAAACTTTCACGGTCAGCCGGTTGCGCTGGCGTTGGATTTCCTTGCCATTGCCCTGTCGGAGATAGCCAATATTTCTGAAAGACGCATTGAACGGCTTGTTAACCCTCAACTGAGCGGTTTACCAGCCTTTCTCATAAAAGAAGCCGGTCTCAACTCAGGATTTATGATAGCCCAGTATACAGCGGCATCGCTGGTTTCCGAAAACAAGGTGCTTGCACATCCAGCCAGCGTTGATTCAATTCCTACGTCAGCCAACAAGGAAGACCATGTAAGCATGGGGACGATTGCCGCACGGAAATGTCGCGAAGTGTTAAAAAATGCAGAATATGTGGTTTCTATAGAGTTGCTCTGTGCAGCACAGGCGATGGATTTGTTTACCAATCTCAAGGCTGGTATGGGGACAATGGAGGTATATCGTAAAATCAGAGAACATATCTCACACCTGGAAAATGACCGTATCCTGTCTGAGGATATAAACACGATGTATCGTCTGGTACACGAGGCCAAAATCCTGGATTCCGTGGAAAAGCGGATTGGGGTACTTAATTAAAATAGTTGAAAAGACATAGAGGGACGCTGATGAACGCTGATTTACAAGATTACAAATATTCCGAACTAACTGAAAAGATAATAAAGGCATTTATAGTAAACGACTTAAATAAGTTGACATTGAATGCCTGTCATTCCGAGCAAAGCGAGGAATCTAAGATTTCTCCATCTAGGTCGAAACAAGGATTTCTCAGTCCCTCTGCTCCTTCGAAATGACAACTTTCTTTTGACGCTGACTATAAAAAAAGATCATGTCAATCTGCGAAAATCAGCGTCCTAATTAACTAAATTTTGGGAGAGGCGATGAAAATTATTTCTTTTGGCGATGTTCATGAAGATACAAATAATCTTATAAAAATAAAATCAGAGTTGGAAAATGCCGACCTGATTGTGATTTCAGGCGATTTGACAAATTATCATGGGAAAGTGGAAGCGAAGAAGGTACTGGAGTCTATAGAAAAATATAATAAACATCTGCTTGCTCAATATGGCAATCTTGATCAGCCTGAGGTAAATGAGTATTTAACCGGCGAAGGTGTAAACCTGCACGGAAATGGATATGTATTTGGGGACGTTGGCATATTTGGATGCGGTGGTTCAAGCCCGACACCTTTTAACACGCCTTCTGAAATAACCGAGTCGGATATAAAAAATTACTTAACTCATGGTTATAGCAAGGTAAAAGATGCAAAATGGAAGATTATGGTATGCCACACGCCTCCAAAGGATACGGCGATAGATATTGTTCGGAGTGGAATACATGTTGGGAGCGGTATCGTTAGAGACTTCATTGTACAGCACAAGCCCGATGTCTGCATATCAGGTCATATTCATGAATCGAGGGGCAAGGACAAAGTTGGCGATACTATTGTATTAAACGCAGGCATGTTCAGGGATGGATGGTATATCGAGATCAATATTGATAAAGAGGGTCTCTCTGCAATGCTAAAAGCCCTTGATTAATTGTAATATAGTCGGAGCACATTTCCCGGTAAAATGTCGGCAAAAATAAATTCCAAAAATGTAACTACCAATGTCAGTGAACAATCCAGCGAGATATACAGGACGCTGTTCGATTATGCGGCGGATACCATGTTCATGCTGGATAACAGGGGATCTGTGAAACTCATAAATAAACGCGGGAAAGATATGCTCGGATACGATACCAAAGATTTCTCAGCAAGGAAACTCGATTTTATTATCCTTAAACCTTATAGAAATGTCTTTATTCAAACGTTGAAAGAAAGTCTTAAACGAGAGGTAGAAACGGTTTCTGTGGACGTGCAGACAAAGATCGGCAAGATACTGAATATGGAACTGGACGTGACGAGCGTAAAGGAGCGTGGTAAATATCTGTACACACAAGCCCATTTCCGCGACGTCAGCAGAAGGAAAAAGGCTGAGGACGAGATCAGATATCTCAATGAATATTTAGAAACCATTCTCGGCAATTTAGCGTGTTATTTAAGGGTGGTAAATCCAAAGGGGAGTGTTGAATATGTAAACAAGCCATACAAAAATAAGTATGGCGATAGCACGGGAGAAAAGTGTTATCGCCTCTGGAACAGGAAATATCCCTGCGAAAACTGTATAGCGGAAAAGGCGGTAAAATTTAATACGATTCAAATGCAGGAAGAAACGCTCCCTGGCGGTGATATCTATGAGAAGATGGTTATACCATTCCGGAATAGAGACGGGACTGTATCGGTTGTTGAAATTATTACGGATGTTACTGAAGCGAGGAGACTGGAACGTCAAGAGAAGGTTATCAGTAATATCATCCAGATGGCCACTTCAGATATAGATATCAGAAATGTGTATAAAACGGTAGCTGGGAAACTCCATGAACTGGTTCAGTTTGATCGGGCTGCCATAGTTGTATTGAAGGAGGATGGGGCTCACATCGAGATATTTAGCCTCTGGTCAGGATATGAACAGACCAGCATAGATGTCGGTGTTTACCCATTACGGGGAACGGTTTCAGAGGAAGTGTTTAAGAACAGAAAGCCTGTTTTGATTGACGATGTAGTTGAAAGCAAGTTCTGGACGCTTACCAAGCTGGCAAAAGAAGGTATTAGGACGTTCCTGGCCATTCCCCTGTTATATAAAGGAAAATGTATCGGGGCTATAACGGTTTCTAGTAAAAGAAACAAGGCATTTACCGAAAAGGACATGAATATTCTTGAGGCTATCGCTCCCCACCTTGCCATTGCAGTTGCGAACACAAATTTATTTATACAGACGGTAGAAAAACAAGAAGAGTTAAAGGCGTTAAATTCCCTTATTATGAGGCAGAATGCAAGGTTGGAGGAAATTAACAGGACGTT
>DBJWYX010000290.1:0-3533 GCA_052360825.1 Candidatus Wunengus sp. YC64 | reverse complement strand
TTTCTAATTAAGGAAATGAATTCGGACATATTTACCCCCAAAGAATTGCAATCAAAAAGAATCAGGTCCGTTGTATTATTTTGAATTTTTGTGAGTGCGTATTTAGCGTCATCAGCAAAGTCCAAATCATATACCTCTTTTTTAAGTATACTTCGTACAAAATGCCAAATGGCATTGTCTTTTTCCACCAACAGTACCTTTTTCTGGGAATCCATAGTGAGTATTTATTCGTTAATTACAATTATGTGCCGGCACACGCTTTGAGAAAAATTCCTTAAACTTCTCAATAATATTTTCCATATGCATACCTCTGGAGCCTTTGATTAATACTATATCATTGTCTCTCAGCTCATTTATTTCGGCAGGCGTAATGTCTGAAACATCCTGAAAACTGACGACTTGCCTTTCAGGTGTACCTGATGATTTTGCCGCCTTTGCAATTTCAGATGCATATTTTCCTACAGTCCATAATAAATCAATATTTAGGCAAGATACTGTTTCTCCAATTTCCTTGTGTAACTGGGCAGACTCATTTCCCAATTCCAGCATGTCACCGCATACAAAAACTTTTCGTCCCTCTTCATCAATTTCACTAAGATATTGTAAGGCTGCACGTACAGACTCAGGATTTGCATTGTAAGCATCATTGATAATGGTAATGTTTCCTATTCGTTGCTGTTCAATTCTCATTAAAGGTAGTTTAAAAGAGGAAAAAGCGTCCTTTACGCAGCGGATATCATGACCTAGCGCTTTGCAAATCGCAAAAGAAGCCAAACAGTTCGTAATATTGTGATACCCGGGAATGGGAAGAGGAACGTTTAAATGCCCATTGAGTTCGAAAACATACCCTTTATCTTTTTTCTTTATGTCCGTACACTTAATATGTGCCTGGGAGCTAAAACCAAAGCCTACGGTTTTCCCTTTAAAACAGCCGGCAATTTTAGCACACCATGGATTATCGGCATTATATACAAATACTCCACCTTTGCTGAGGTTTTCTAATATTTCTGCTTTTGCCTGTGCAACTCCTTCGATACTTTTAAGACCTTCCAGGTGCGTTTTAGAAATGTTAACAATTACGGCTACGTCAGGAGCGCCAATCTCAGACAGACGTCGAATTTCTCCGGGAGCATTTGTACCCATTTCCAGCACACCATATCGATGTCTATTTTCTATTTCAAATATTGTCACCGGTACACCAATGAAATTATTGAAGCTTTTCTGTGATTTTGCTGTAGGACCAAAATGGGACAATAAATGATACGTCATTTCTTTGGTAGTGGTTTTACCGTTACTTCCGGTAATACCGATAATCGTTGTATTCAATTTTTGACGATAATATCTTGCCAGATCTCCTAACGCCGTAGTGGTGTCTTTTACCCGAATTACCGGGAAATTTTTATGTGCTGGCTCTATTTTAAATTCATTTGAAATAACGGCTCCCACAGCGCCTGTGTTCATTGCATGCGTAATATACTGGTGACCATCGCATCGCTCTCCTTTGAGTGCAAAAAACAAATCTCCCGGCTTAATAGTTCGACTGTCCGTAGATATGCCCCTTATTTTTATGTCTGTATCGCCGGATATTATTTGTCCGCAAAAGGCTTTTACAATCTCATCGAGGGATAGGATTTCCATTTTATTACCCTTACCTTATTAATTGTTTAAGGCCATATTATTTTGTAAGGTTTGTATCACAACTTCACGATCATCAAATGGAATAATGGTATTTTTTAATATCTGGTATTGTTCATGACCCTTTCCAGCAATGACTACAGCATCCCCCTTTTTCGCTTCCCAAATGGCCTCTTCAATGGCGATTTTTCTGTCGGGTTGTACCCGGCAAGAAGCGTTTTTCTTTATTCCTTTTTGAATCTCATGGATAATTTTGAGAGGATCCTCTGAACGGGGATTATCGCTTGTTATCCAGAAAAGGTCTGAATACCTTTCTGCAATGTGCCCCATCTTGGGTCTTTTCTTTCTATCTCTGTCTCCGCCGCATCCAAAGACCAATATGATGCGTCCTGTTGTTGTTGCACGGATAGTACTCAGAATAGTCTGTAACGCCTGGTGTGTGTGTGCAAAGTCAATATAAATGTGGAAATCCTGCCCGTAGTCAATTTTTTCCAGACGTCCGGGCACTCCGCTTAAAGATTCAATACCGGTTTTTATCGTGTCGATTTTAAAACCCAGCGCCAGACCATTTGCGGCAGCAGCCAATGCATTATAAACGTTATGTTTACCTACCAGATTTATGGTGATTATGTTTTTGCCCCAGGGGGAATTTAATAAAAATTGTGTTGTATCGGCGTTCATATTTATAATTTCTGCTGTTACATCTGCTTTCTTTCTTTTTATACCATACCATACTACTTGTGATTTCGTACACTCAGCAAAATGTTTGCTGGCATTATGGTCGGCATTGAGTATAGCAAATGCATCTTTACCTAGCCCTTTTACCAGTTTGAGTTTTTCTGTTCTATAATTTCTTATGTTTTCATGATAATCGAGATGTTCGATAGATAAATTTGTAAAGATTGCTGAGCTAAAACGGACTCTATCTAGTCTGTGCTGAGAGAGTGCATGAGAGGATGCCTCAATTACGGCGTATTTTATGTCTGATTTAAGCATCTCGGAGAGATAACTCTGAATTTCAACGGATTCAGGGGTCGTTTCTTGAGCTGGTATCACTCTGTCCCCTATTTGATATTGAATTGTGCCAATCAGTCCTGTCTTCTTGCCGGAGGCTTCAATTATTGACTTTGTGAGAAATGAAGTTGTTGTTTTTCCATTCGTTCCTGTAATACCGATTACCGTCATTTGAGAAGAAGGTTCACCATAAAAATGATTGCTAAGAAACGCCAAAGCCTTGCGGGTATTCGGTACAACAATTTGTGGTATCCGTGGAGTTACTTCTATCCTTTTTCCTACAACAAGAGCAGCAGCATCTTTTCCCGATGCATCAACAATAAAGTCATGCCCGTCCAACTTATGACCTTTAATGGCAACAAATACATAACCCCCTTTTACCTTTTTGGAGTTATGTGTTATTCCACAAACATCTTTTTCAACAAAATCATAAGATTGGTGTTCTTTTAAACAAGAACAGAGTTCACTTAATTTCATGCCTATTGGCACATCTCCTCCAAAACGGTGCTTTTTCTCTCGTATGAAAAATAATTTATTTCCAATGATGCATCGAAGCCCTGTGTCTGTCCGCTTGCTGGCTGAATAATCCGTTCGTAAAAACGTCTTGATTTGTTAATTTTATCAATTTCTTCAGCATATTCTTTCAAAAGCCTATTGAGTGTTTCCGTGTTATTGGTTCTCGCCATTTCCAACTCTTGTTCTGTAGCATACAGACTGTACCATAAAATGAAATTCTGTTTTTCGATTTCTTTATTCGTCATCTTTATCCCCCCGTTTCATTAACAGCTATTATATAAAAATACTTTATCACATAATTTCATGCATTTTCAAGCCATTTAAATCGCTCACCACCTCCTTTCAACCAGTGTATAATAGATTACGTT
>DBJWYX010000289.1:0-3537 GCA_052360825.1 Candidatus Wunengus sp. YC64 | reverse complement strand
TTATTCGATGTTGAATATCTGTTCCCTGATTTTCTCAATCTCTGTTTTGACGTCCACCAAATCCTTCAGCATTACACTGTCATTTGCCTTCGAGCACATCGTATTGGTTTCACGGAACATTTCCTGAATAATGAAATCCAGCTTCCGCCCCACGGAGTCATCTGAATGTATGGTTTCCTGTAGCTGAGATAAATGGCTTTTAAGACGGCTAATTTCCTCGGTAATATCACATCGTTCTGCAAAGATGGCAATTTCACGGCAAAGACTACTATCCGTCAATTCTATATCTGTTCCGCTCAGTAACGAGGCTACCCTGCTTCGTAAGCGTTTACTATATTCCTGAACTATAACAGGAGACATGGTTTCAATTTTGTTGAGTGTTGAAAGGATAAATTCTTTTCTCTGTTCGATATCCTTTGCGAGATGTCTTCCTTCAACAGCCCGCATTTCCAGCATTTTTTCCAGGGCTTCTTTAATCAGGGAGATACATAAAGATAAAAGGGAGTCCTTATTCATTTGACCGTTTTTTCCTTTTTGCAGTACTCCCGGAAGCAGTATCAGGGAATTGATTGATACTCTCTCTCTGGAACCGATCTCTTTTTTTATGTCGCTTAACAAATGGTAATATTCTTTAAGCCTATCACTGTTTAAGACATACTCGGGTTCCTGCCGGAGGGATTGATAATTTACATTTAAGAGGACTGTGCCCCTGGCGATTTTTTCCCTGATTGGACGCTCAATCTCAGTTTCAAAGGATTGCAATATTTCCGGCAGCCGTGAGTCTATCTTTAAAAATCGGTTGTTAACCGAACGGAGTTCCACACGTATCGTGAGTTCATCGTTTTTATATTCAGCAACACCAAATCCTGTCATGCTTTTCAACATCAAGGCCACCTCTATATCGTTGTGCGTTATTAATTCGAATTATTTGCCTGTTTCTTTCTGAGCACCGGTTGCAGGCATTTCCTCGGCACTTGATGTCTCTTCTTTCACTGCCGCATGATGATATGAGCCTTCCAGTCCTGTCTTGCTTGATTCTTCTTCGGTGACTTTCTGCATACCCACCTGAGGGGCATCATCTGAAACACCCTCTGCATGAGGCACACTGCCATGTTCATGTTCACCGTGATCATGAGCATGCGGTGCGGCAGGAATCTCCTGCGTGACCATCGTTTCTAATGACCTTGTCGGGATGGACAGTTTGAACAAAAATATGGTAGCAACAATGAATGCAGCTCCTATAAGATACGTAATTTTAGACAAGAACGTACTTGATCTCGTGCCAAAGGCAGACTGATCCCCCAACCCCCCGATAGCTGCCAATCCACCGCCTTTGCCCGATTGTAATAAAATAGACCCAATCAAAAACACACACAAAATGGGTAATGCAATTTTTAATCCAATGACTATATTCAAAAAATAGAATGCATTTAATATTCCAAAGATAACAATGATTGCAATTCCCCACTTAAATGCCTTTTCAGCCTTTACCATGTAACTCTCCCAATATTAAAAATCCACTTGCTAAAACATTACTGAATTGATGCAGCATCAATTATTTTCAAAAAAGACTCTAACTTAATACTTGCGCCCCCCACGAGAAGCCCATCGATCTCTGGCTGCGCTATCAACTCTTTGGTATTTTCCGGTTTAACGCTCCCCCCATATTGAATATACACACTATCGGCAACGTCTTTCCCATACTCATCTGTCAAAAAGCCTCTGATAAACGAATGAACTTCGTTGGCCTGCTCAGGAGAAGCCGTTTTCCCTGTGCCAATAGCCCAAACAGGCTCGTATGCGATCACAAGTTCTTCTACATGATTCCTGGCGATTCCCAGCAAACCGTTTTTTAATTGGTTTTTTACTACGTATTCTGTCTTTCCTTCCTCCCTTTCATTTAATGTTTCTCCGATACAAAAAATTGGTTTTAAATCAATAGATAGCGCAGTCTTCATTTTTGCATTAATAAACGAGTCAATTTCACCAAAGAGATGCCGTCGTTCCGAGTGCCCAATCAATACGTGCGTACAGCCTGCATCCTTTACCATCAGCGCAGAAATCTCGCCCGTATAAGCGCCATTTTTTTCACTATGAATATTTTGCGCTCCTACGCAAATGCCGCTACCTTCCAACACCCTGGAAATATCTTTCAAGGATGTAAATGGTGGACAAATCCCGGAAATAATTTCATTTTTATTCTGTAAACTTTTTCTCAGCGATTTGGCAAACTCTACCCCTTCTGCAAGTGTGAGGTTCATCTTCCAATTCCCCACAATAAAAGGTTTTTTCCCCATTATTTTTGAATTATGTCCTCTTAATCACACTTTGGAAACGATCCAAGAATCTTCATATCAAAACATTTTTTAGATACCTCTTTGAGGGCTTTCTGAATGGTTTCATTCGATGTATGACCCTCAAAATCCAGATAAAAACAATATTCCCACGTTTTTTTTCTGGTAGGTAGTGACTCTATATTTGTGAGATTGATATTATATGTTTTAAAAGGCTCCAGTATCTCCAATAAAGCGCCAGCTCGATTTTTTATATAGCACATTACTGCAGTCCTGTCTCTCCCGCTTGGCGCACCGTAATCTTTGCTGAGAACAAAAAACCTTGTTATATTGTTTGGATTGTCTTCGATGTTTTTAAAAAGAATGTTTAACCCATACAATTGCGCTATTTCTGCGTTTGCTATTATTGCATAATATTGCCCTTCGTTTCCGGATTTTGAAGCGTCCCTAACAATACGAGCAGCCTCGGCGCTGCTGCTGACCTCTATTAATTCTGCAAGAGGAAGATTGCTTGCCAACCAATTTTTGCATTGAGACAAAATCTGCGGTTTGGAATATACTTTTTTGATCTCCTCTTTTGTGCAATTTGCCATTAAGTTGTGGTGAATTGGCGAAATAATCTCGGCACATACTTTTGTATCGAATTCTACGAACATGTTGAGTGTTTCTCTTATACCGCCTTCTGTTGAATTTTCAACAGGTACAATCCCGTAATCACTTCTCCCCCCTGCTACATCTCTGAAAACATCGTCAATGCCCCGTGCCGGGACGTATTCAACAGACGATCCAAACTTCTGTTTAGCTGCAAAATAACTAAAAGTTCCTTCAGGCCCTAAATAGGATACTTTGATTGCCTTTTCCAATACCAGGGACCCAGCCATCAGTTCACGGTATATCGCAACGAGACATTCGTCCGTCAGCGGGCCTTTATTTTGCGACTTAATTCTTGAATATACCGCTTGCTCTCTGTTTGGGACGTAGATTTGTGCCTGGTTTTGTTTCTTTATCTCACCAATTTTCAATACGATTTTGGCTCTTTCATTGAGTAAATCTACTATTTTAGAATCCAGTGCATCAATTTCCTTTCTCAAATAGTCTATGTCCATGGCGAGTTTTAGTTAATTCCAATTTTTTAATTTTATGTTTAGTTATTGTCAACAAAGCAGTTATATTTATATATTTATTAGGGTAAATTTATCAGAATTTGATATAAGAGTCAATAAAATTAAGTTATTTCAGTTTT
>DBJWYX010000288.1:0-3547 GCA_052360825.1 Candidatus Wunengus sp. YC64 | reverse complement strand
CGGGCGCTGGCTACAACGGGAAATCAAATGGACGAGGATGAATGGTGTAATTATACCCCCGGGAAATACGGTAGCAAGGTAATCCGCCTGTCCACATCGGAAACGTTTGGAACGGAAGAGAATTTTACTATGAACTGGAGTCCGGAAGCAAAAAATATCCTCAAACAAATTCCTTCTTTTGGCAGAGGCATGGTCATCAAAAATGTAGAACGCTTTGCTGCAAAAAATAATCATCAGGAAATAACATTAGAAATAATGAAGGCTGCACGCGAAGAAATGACAGCAAACAGGAAGACGGCATTCCCAAAATCTATGAATGGAAATAAAGACGCACATCCTATTGAAAATAATAGCCAGTTACAAGAGAATGAAGAGATACCATGGACTGAAGAGGCCAGGAAACGTGTGGAGCATGCTCCTGACTTTGTACGACCTGGCATTTACAAACTCATGCAGAAAAAGGCGCGGCTGCATGGTTTCAAGGAAATTACCTCCGGTTTCCTCTCTGAAATAAGGGATGAGTCTATGAAGCTTGCTTCTAAACGTATCAAGAATATTGGATTTGATGAACTTCGTATGGATGCCTGGGACAAGGCCAAAGAAAAGCTAAAGAGTGTGCATAAAAAAGAAGTCATTGACCAGATTAAGACGTTTCTTGGTGAACGAACTGCCAGAAATGAGGGTATCGTTACAAAATTCCAGGCATATCTGAAGGCATCTGATGAGAGGGCAAAAAAAGAAACCCCTCCATCGCTGAGATGGACGGAGGAGGCTAAACAACGTCTGGAAAGAGCGCCAATATTTGTTCGGGGCAGAGCCAAAAAAGCAATTGAGTCCTATGCTACAAAAGAGAGTGTTACAGAAATTACTGTTGAACTGATTGAACAATACATGAAGAACATCCCTTCTTTTGTCAGAAATAAATCCCAATAGAAACAATTCGTGGAATCTGTTATTTTATAGAATGAATACTGCCATAAAACAGATCCTGCAAAAATATATAATCCCAAAAAATATCTTCCTTCAAATACTAAGGAAATTTCATATTCCTTCTTACAAATCTATACGAACGAAGATCATCATTTTTTCAATCCTGCTTTCTGTATTTCCTATTTTTATCATGAGGATATTCGTTTATCCCACTGAAAAAAAGGCGTTACAGGATGCACTGATACAAAACCTCGAAGGTGTCGGTCACAAGCAGACGGAACTCATTTTGCGCTGGATCGAGGAAAGAAAGGCAGATGCCAGGATTGTAGCCGAAAACCCTAATGTACCCGGCGTCATATATAAATCCGAGGGGAGTGAAAATTTTTATAGACTGCTCCACCATTTAAATTCCCTCAGAGAGGTTTATGGCTACAAAGAAATCTTTATTTGTGACCGTCATGGGGATTTAAAGGTTACAACTTCTACCGGAAAAGTAATTACCAACGTGGCAGGGTTTGAATTCTTCCAAAAGGCCGTCAGCGGCAGTACCTTTGTATCGGATATTTCACCTTCTGTGATTCCCTTGGAAAATGAATACGGGAAACTCGAACTTGGTATGCCAACCCTCTATATCTCCACACCGGTTATCTATGAGCATAAGGTTATCGGCATGGTGTGTCTGAGGGTGGATGTAATGGAGATCAGCAAACTCATGAGGAGCGTTCTCCTGGGAAAAACGGGTGAAACATATTTAATCAATAGGGATGGGTTTATGATTTCTGAATCCAAGTTTTTAAAAGACCTTAAAGATTTTGGGATTGTCCAGCAAAGAACGACTCTCGAACTCAGAGTAACAGATACTGCGACAGGAAAATTTACGAGAAGTGTTGAAGCGTGCCTGAAAGGAAATAGTGGATATGATGGAGAGGGGTACATAGATTATCGAGGCACGCAGGTGCTGGGTTTCTGGCAGTGGATCCCGGAACTTAACTGGGGAGTTATTGCAGAAATTGATGTGGCTGAAGGTTATGGACCGGTTAAAAAACTTCATACAATCGTTTCTTCAATTATGTTAATAGTGACAATCGCAGTCATATCTTCCGCTTTTTTCTTTGGGAAAAAAATGTCTGGCCCTATCGTATATCTCACGGAAGTAACAAAAAGCATTTCTGAAGGCGACTATAGTAAACGTGTAAAAACCACCTCCCACGACGAGATCGGAGAACTTTCTAATTCCTTCAATAAAATGGCGAGTTTCCTGGAAGAAAAAACACAGATACTCAAGAACTATACAGCCAATCTGGAGAATACTGTGGAGGAAAGAACAAAAGACCTGGTTCGTATGAATCAAGAACTGGAAACGCAGAGCAGCAATCTGGAGAAGGCATATAAAGAATTACTGACCCTCGATCAGATGAAGGACAAAATGATACGGGACGTATCTCATGAGCTTAAATCACCCGTTGCGCAGGTACAAATGGCAATCGATCTCTGGTCCAAGGAAGTAAAGAAAGAGTATATAGACCGCTCAAAAGAAGGAAAATTCAGCAAGATTATTAACGACAGTTTGCAAAGATTACGAAAGACTATAGGAAGTATACTCGACCTCTCTGTTTTGGAATCAGGCAGAATGGTGTTTAGGAAGGAACCCATCCTAATGGATGTGCTCGTTTTACAGACGGTCACAACAATGAGGCTTTTAGCTGAAAAAAAGGGATTGGCTTTAATAAATCACGTGAATCAAGGATTGCCGGCAGTGATCGGTGACAAGGAAGAAATTCAGCGTGTAATTACCAACCTCATAGATAATGCCATAAAATACACTGAAAGAGGCGAAATACACGTATTCCTGGGACAAAAAGATGCCAGCATAGAATTCGCCGTAAAAGATACAGGGGTTGGTATCGGGTTGCCAAAAGAGCAATTCGGAAAATTATTCGAAAGATTCTTCCAGGAACGCCCGAGGGCGGATGGCGCAGGGGTAGGTCTTGCGATATGTAAAAACATCATTGAAGTCCACAAGGGACATTTATGGGTGGAAAGTGAGGGTCGCGGAAAAGGCTCCACATTCAAATTCACCTTACCCGTTGCTCAAGAAGGCGCTTCGTAAACTATATAATCAAAAAGGAGCTATACTTTGAGTAGAAAAATACTCATCATCGAAGACGAAGACGAGTTTTTCTTTTTTTACACGATGATGTTCGAAGGGACTGATTATATAGTCAATCGCGCCCTTGATGGGAAACAGGCATTTGAAAAAATCAAGGAAGACAAACCCGACCTCATCATTCTTGACTTGTTACTCGATGAAATGACTGGCGATGCCTTTCTTAAACAATTGAAATCAGATCCATCCTATGCCGGAATTCCCATCATTATTGCAAGCAGTTTTTCACCTCGTTCGTATAAAACGATATTTGAAATAGACCCCACTTTGGTATTCCTGGAAAAACCGTTTACCCAGGAAAAATTACTTGCCTCAATTGAAGCCAGGTTAGGATAGCCCATGAAACGTTCTCTATCAACAATAGGATTGTTCATCACATCCTTGATGTTTCTTATAGGCTGCCATTCCGCACAGTACACAGAATTTATTAACAAAAAAGACCCGAATCGA
>DBJWYX010000287.1:0-3549 GCA_052360825.1 Candidatus Wunengus sp. YC64 | reverse complement strand
CGCGCCTTGCCACTACTCGATTAAAAGTCGCCGAAGGCCTAATTTAATGGAGGAACAGCCGTTTTATGTTGGAAGAATTTATAAAACACAAGTCAGAAATACTAACTGTCATTGAAAATATCGAAACACTGGTAAAGGAAGATGCAGATACGATAGACGATCGATTGCTCACGGTCAGGGAACACTTGTTATCAAATAGTTTCAACCTGGTGATCCTCGGTCAATTTAAAAGGGGCAAGACGACGCTTATCAATAGCCTGATCGGCAAGGAAATACTCCCTTCTTCCGTTGTGCCATTGACGTCTGTGGTAACCATTCTAAAGCACAGTAATGAAATTACCTGTTGTATTATTATGGAAGACGGCGACAAAAAAAGTGTTCGTTTGGAAGAACTTGCCGATTATGTAACGGAAAAAGGAAATCCTAAAAACATCCGGGGCGTGCGGTGCGCACGTGTCGAGTATCCATCTCCTTTCCTTGAAAAAGGGATGCTGTTGGTGGATACGCCGGGAGTGGGATCGACCTTTCTCCACAATACGGAAACAACCTATGAGTTTTTAGACCACCTGGATGCCGCGCTTTTCCTCATGAGCGCCGACGTTCCCATCTCTCAGGTTGAAAAAGAACTCCTCGATACGATAAAAGGTTCTACACAGAAGATATTCTTTGTGTTAAATAAAATTGACAATCTAACCCCTCAGGAGATCGAAGAAATTACTGCCTTTAATAAGCACGTATTAGAAGAAATGGGATTTGTCGTGCAGGAAATATTGCCCATCTCCGCACGAGAAGCGCTTAAGGCAAAAGCAACGAACAATGAAGTCCTGCTCTCACAGAGCGGTCTCCCGAACCTGGAAGATGCGCTGAATCGGTTTCTTTCCTTAGAGAAAGGGAACATCGTCCTCAATACAGCCATATCTAAGATAAAACGCATCATAACACAAACATTATCTCAAATAGCCATTGAGAAAAAAACCTTATTAACCTCCGGGGAAGAACTGGAAAACAAGATCAATACCTTTCATAAACTTGTCGCAAATCTGAAACAGGACAGGGAAGATATCACCTATCTGCTCAAGGGCGAATCTGACAAGCGGTGTTTAAAGGTAGAGGATTTGCTCAAGACCTTTGAAGAAAAAGAGGTGCCAAGAATTAAACAATGTCTTCAGGATTTTTTCGATAAAAATTCTGACGCCAATCCAACGTCCTTGCGGGACGAGATGCAGAAAGTTATTAAGGAAGCAGTCATCAAGGGATTTGACGTCTTTAGAAAAGATACGGAGCAGATGTTTTCGAATACCATCCAGGAGACTTTTACACGTTTTACGAAGCGGTCAAACAACATTGTCAATGAGTTTAAAACGGCAGCAGAAATCCTTTTCGAGGTGGCTATGGACCCAATTGAATTTTCCGTGGAACTGACCAAGGACGCCGGTTTTTATTACGTGATCCAGGAATATACCGCCCCAACCGACGAAGAGGTCAAATCCATCCTGCGCACCTTTCTGCCAAAATCCATGAGCAGAAAGATGGTTCTCAATGAGATGCTGGAAAGGGCGTCGTCTGATGTAAGCCGGAATTGCGGACGGGTTCGCTACGACCTCACATCAAGGATTCGCAAGACGATTGACTATTATGCAAAACAACTGCAAACGCTTGGGATTGACCTTATTTCACAGATAGAACAGGCCATCCAAAAAGGACAGGAGAAACGAAGGGCAGGGAGTGAGTCTATACGAATCGAGCTGGATTTGCTTGCGGGCAAGGCGAAATCCCTGGAAGAGCTTAAGGAAAAGCTGACGCATGTTTGGAATGCTGTTAATCCGGCGGGGGTAAAGCAGGAACGATTTAATTAATGGTTAAATGGCTGAATAGTTGGATGGTTATTAACCATTCAACCATATAACCATTTAGCCATGTCGCCATTTATTCACAAAGTATTTCATCTTGCTTCTTGTTTTTTATCAGTCTGAGGATTCGCCCTGCTAAGGACTGAAACAATCTATTTTTTCAATGCCCTTTTCAACACCTTCCCTGTAGGTCCATGCGGCAGTTCCTTGAGGAATTCATAATATTTGGGGACTTTGTAGTGCGGTAATTTCTGCATACAATAATTTTTGATTTCTTCTTCCGTGCACATAGCGGACTCATGCAATGCTATGAATGCCTTTGGCGTCTCGCCGCGAAGCTTATCCGGCACACCAAGTACAGCAACCTCGAAGACCTTCTCATGCCCGCTGATTACCTGTTCAATCTCATTTGGTGATACATTTTCACCGCTGATGATGATTAACTCCTTCTTTCTCCCGGTAATCCACAAAAATCCTTCGTCATCCAGTTTGCCGTAATCCCCTGTCTTCAGCCATCCATCAGGCGTAATGGTCTCCGCAGTCTCCTTGGGCAACTTATAATAACCCTTCATTACGTTGGGTCCCTTTACACATATCTCGCCCTCTTTGTTTAAAGGCAGTTTTTGACCATCATCGTTCAATATCTTCACCTCGAGATTATCCAATGGCGGGCCAATACTGCCGGGCTTGCATTTTTCGGGAAGATTCACTGAAACAATCGCTGTGGACTCAGTCAGCCCGTAACCCTCCGTTATCGGAACAGGAAACGTTTTATTAAACGCCGCCAGAACGTCGCCTGGCAACGGTTCTCCTCCCGATGTGCAAAGCCTTAATGTGCTCAGGTCGTGTTTGACTGACTCGGCAGTTCTCAGAAGCACCCGGTACATGGATGGAATTGCAAACAAAGAGGTAATCTTATATTTTTCTATTAGTTCCAATACCTTTGGGCCGGAAAACCGTGCGAGATAGACCGTCGTAGCGCCCATATTAACCGGTAATATCAAAGTGGTAGTTAATGCATAGGTATGAAAGAGCGGAAGGACGCCGAGCAATACATCCTTCTCTGTGAAGTTGAAGGCATGTATACACCCATCCAGATTGCTCAGGAAATTCCTGTGGGAGAGCATCACCCCTTTGGGATTGGCATTTGTTCCTGATGTATACAGTAAGGCAGCAAGGTCATCCTCCATTCCCTGCGTTATTTTATTTTCTTCAGCAGTTGTACAAGAACTTTTCTCTTCTGCAGAGAGGATATGTCTTATTTGATTCCCCAGGTGTGGTTTGAACAGGCTATTTGTGAAGACAGTGTCTATCCCTGCATTCTGAATTACATATAACAACTGGGCTGGCGAGAGCAGATAGTTCAGGGGAACCGGAATCTTCCCTGCCATCAGGATTCCGTAGAATGTCGTTACAAATTCCTTGCAATTGGGAAGAAGTATTCCGATATGGCTTCCCGTGTTTTCCGACAATAGCTGGGTTGCCTTACTTATAGCTTCTATGCGGAGATCATTGTAGGTAACTGCGCCATTTTGATCAATAACGGCTGTTTTCCGGGCAAGTCTTTTGCAGGTATTTAAGAAAGTTTCAACCAGTGTCATTAGTTCACATTAAGGAATTTCAATCTTTTGTGATTCCCCTCTAAAAAGAGGGGATAAAGGGGCATAAGCGTTAACTTAAGAAAGAACTATAGCATTTT
>DBJWYX010000286.1:0-3575 GCA_052360825.1 Candidatus Wunengus sp. YC64 | reverse complement strand
GTATTTTGAAACGCCGATGACCGGTACACCTCTGTAATCTTTGTAAATACCCGCCATTTCTTTCCCTTCCTGTATTATTTTATTAATTGGTTCTGTGTTGACTTCCTGCTTCAAATGGGCATTATCTATAAATCGGGAAGATGTCAGCATGAGCTTATGCTTATTGACGAGATATGCCTCTCCAGTGGAGCCACGACGTGTCAGAGTGGTTAGCTCTGTTGGATGTTGCGTTTTATAACCGGGAGTTTGAGGTGATTCACCCGGCTGTGGTTTAAAATAGGTTTGACCCCTTGAAAAGATATATTCTTTCTGCCCTGTTTGTTCGGAGGGTGACGGTATTGTGATTGATGGAGCATTTACTTCTTGCTTATTTCCCACCGTTATGCCGTCCAGTTCGGATGCAAGTATCCTGATGCCTATCATGCCCAAAAAGGCGCCCGTATCTTTATGACTTACCGGTGAATAAAAGATCAGGCTATACTCTCCCGTAATATCACAAAAGTAAGCATCCTTTACGAAAGCCCCTTCTTTTCTTTCCAGGATACTAAAGTCATCCGACATGTCTGTGCCCACACGTTTTATATTACTTGATGCCACTACGATTCCCTTGGGATTTGTAGTAAATGTCTCCCGGAATCTTGGTTCGAGTTTGGTTTTATACTCCAGATATTTACTCAGTTCCCGAGAGGCATTTGTGTTTTCAGTGACATTAGCAGTTTTTTCCAGATGGTCTCGTATGAATCCATCAGAGGAGAAGTGTTTAGCAGAATTTTCACCATGGCGTAAAAACTCATTGATATGCTCTACCAGCGCCTGACCCACCAGGGATAATTCATTAAATAACTCGGTCTCCAGGAGTTTCTTACTATGAACGTAGTTTATATAACTCAAAACCAATGCCGGAATAAGGGAAAGGGTTACAAAGTATAAGAGTAATTTCCTGCCTAAAACGCCCAGTATTTGTTTTTTCATATTTCTTTAGATCTAAAGCTGTGCAATTTTTATCAGTAAGTTGCGATATACACTGTCGAGTTAGTCCCCCTTATCAAAGAGGGACTTCGTCGTGAGCTCAGTCGAACGATTTAGGGGGTTGTGTTTTTTCCTGAGTTATTCCCCATTTTCACGAGGACAAGTTTACAACCCCTTCCTCCCCCTTTATCCCCTTCCGGAGGGGGACAGGGGGAGGAGGTGGGGATTTTAAGCTTCACATTACCCTAAAAACCGCATGAATAAAATGAAAATCCCTATGCAATCAAGTCCTGCTCTTTTTTGTTAATGAATAGAGGGTAACAGGAAACAGGCTTAATAAGAGTCTTGGGTGTATACTCTTAAAAAAGATATGTTTATATGTAGCATTTCCTGTTACTGTATTCCATAACACCTCGTTCATCCATCTGGTTTCCCAGGTATCCGGGTGTTCTGACATATATTTTATGTGAGATGACACGACGTGTTTCTGTCTTGATATAATGTCATTTGCCATGAGGATTATGCCGCCGTAGACGTTGTCGCGACCCAGCAGTCTTTCGGCAGGTTTAAAATATCCTTCTTCAAAATCTCTTTCAGATACGCCTCGTTCGAATGCGGTTTTTGCGGCTAGCTGTGCAGTTGTGAATGCAGAGTCTATCCCGTTTTTATAAGTACGGGAAATACCAGCGTCGCCGATGATGACGAGCCGGTTTGTGTATGGATGACTGGCGTGGTTAACGGGTATATTGGGAAAACAGATGCACCGTTTCTTCGAATCGTCCCATCCTTCAGGAATCATTTTTTGTATTATAGGTTGATTCATGAACGTATTTAATTGCGCCTTGTCCATGTCTTTTTTGCCAACGAGGCAAATGGTCAGGAACTCTCCTTTCGGGATAAATGCGGCGAATTTAATAAATTTCAAGCCCAGCGAGAAGACATAGATATTATTGCCATACAGTGCATCATTTACCGTTTTTGTTGGGTAAATATCCATGATACAGGTTCGAACAGTTTTGGGCGGAATATAGCCAAAACCCATTTTGTTCAATTCGGATAAGGCATCTGAATTAACCCCACAAGCGCCTGCAATGAGATCGGCCGTATATTCACCTTTTGATGCGCCTTCGCCGTAAGTAAGTTTTATGAGATCGTTTGGATTTTTTGGTATTTCTATATTTATTACCGGATGGAGGATGACATCGGCCCCAATATTCTGAGCGTGCTCTAAGAGAAAATGGTCAAAGCTGTTACTGACGTCACGATTTGCAAACCTGGGACCGCTTCCGCGAAACACGGTAACAATCCTTGTCTTGTGTGGTGGATATGGATAGTGTAAAGGTATGCCGTATTCAGGAACCTGGAGGAAATAACCTTCTATCTCTTGCTGTATACAGGAGGGTGGCAGGTGGATGTTCTGTTCAGAAAGTTTATCCAGGAGCGCCTCAGAAAGCACTCCTGCGCTCATGTTACAACCTGGGGCGCCTTTCTTGTCGAAGCATTTCTTTTCAAATATCGTTACTGATACTTTAATGCCAAGTTGTTTTGCATGCATTAAAGCAAAATGCGCAAAAAAGCTTCCGGCTGGACCGCCACCAATGATGGCTATTTTTGCCCCATTTTTTAGATGCATGTGTATAGGAAACCCTGATTTCAAATACCATAGGGAAGCAAAGCCTCAACCAAATCCCCCTTTAAAAAAGGGGGATGAAGGGGGTTGTAAAAAATATCCTAAAAGAAATTTTTACAGGGTAATGCTGTGATGAGGCTTGTACAACGATTATTTTTGACCTTCTACATATTTCTTAATTGCCAGTTGTGCGATGGCAAACTCCTCGATCTTTCTTACCCTTTGTAACACATGATGCCAGTCCTCTTCAGTACCACAAGGGCCTTCTTCCTTGATCTTCTTCGTCAGTTTTTTTAAATCCATTTCTAACAAGTCGAGCCTATTTTTGAGGTCTTTCATGGGTTTCTCCGTTAGTATAAATGTTTAATTTACCGCAAAGACGCAAAGAGCGCAAAGCTTTAAATCAGTTGTAAGTTGACAGTTAAAAGTTCAACTTAAATCTTACAACTCACGCTTTCAACTTTCTTTGCGTCCTCTGCGCCTTTGCGGTGAACTGTATTTTACGGGATTTTTTTTATGGGTTTATCTTGCTCATGATAAAGGGTAAACTCATCCTTTGCCTTATCCGTCCAGCCCTTTGCAGTGTAAGCAATGCCGAGCTTCTGGTGTATTTCCTTGTCTTTTGGTTTATAGGCCAGGGCATTTTTGAATTGGCCGATTGCGTCATCAATCATCCCATTCGAAAAATAAGAAAATCCAAGATTGAAGTGAATGTAAGCCTTCTGTTTTGTCTTGTTTTCAGGGATGAGTTCCAAAGACTTTTGGTATTCCGGAATGGCCTCATTATGCAGCCCCTTGCATCGATAGGCATAGCCGAGGTTGTAGTGTGCCTCCGCTGAATCAGGGTTCTGGGTAATAGCCGTTTGAAAGGCACAGATGGCCTCGTCCATCATACCCATGTCCCGGTATAACAAACCCTGATAATAATAGAGGCCTGGATAGTTTTTATCCGTTTCCAATATTTTATTATAGGCAG
>DBJWYX010000285.1:0-3584 GCA_052360825.1 Candidatus Wunengus sp. YC64 | reverse complement strand
AATTTGAAAGGAGGAATAATAGGATATGGGCAGTTATATTAAAGGCGCTTATATGTTAGGGCTTTTTGCCTTATTCGGTTTTACCTTTTTGGGTTGTGAGCAGACAAGTGTAAAAAAGGGGGTTAGCGTTCCCAAACAGGAGGCGCAGATAAAACCTGCTGTCGAAGAACCAAAACCAGTAGAAGCGAAGGCAGAATCAGTATCTGGTAGTCCGGTTAAAATAGAGGAGTCACGGTCACACCCAAAAGACAAAAGGACAATTCAGCAAATTATATCCGAGATAACAGGAGGAAAAATAGGTTCGGATAATTCTGGCGATCTTTATTCAGGCGGATTAACGGCAACATACACGAGTCCGGAAGAAACCATGCCTGGTGAAGGTAAGTTTGGAAAGCTGTTTAAATTTTTGCCCCTCATCAGGTGGTATGATCCTGATCATTATTATACACCAAATATGAATGTATCCGGGGAGTTTAAGCATGAGGAGTGTGTCATGTGCCACACGGTGCAAACCCCTGGTATTGTTGCTCAATGGAAAAAGAGCAAGCATGCCACAACAGAAAAGGGTATTGTGGGGTGTGATAAATGTCATGGGAACAATCACCAGCAGTTACACATGCCTTCATGGCAGCATTGCGGTGAGTGTCATCCTGAACAGAAGGCGGGACACCGTGGCGGTAAAATTGGTTCGCATACCTATGCATTCCATGTAAGCGTAGTGGAAACTCCCTGGCAGATAGCAAAGCCGGAAGCTGAGGTAACGGCCTGTGCTACATGCCATGCCATTGCTGAGAATCGGTGCGATGGATGTCATACGAGACATGATTTTTCTTTGGCAGAGGCGAGAAAACCCAATAACTGTGGTATCTGCCATACTGGCTTGGATCACTATGAGTATGAGATGTACAGAGAATCGTATCATGGTATGATTTATGAATCTGAGCAGCATACGTGGGATTGGTCAAAACCCATGAAGCCGGAAAACTATAAAACACCCACCTGCGCATTTTGCCATATGAAAGGTGGCGAACACAATACGCAGAAATCTGCCACGATTAACAGCCATATGGGTACAGCTATGGTAGACAGGGGTGCTCCTCGATTCAAGGAATCCAGGCAGAATTGGATTAATACCTGCAAGGGTTGTCATTCGCCTAGATTTGCTGCAGACCAATTAGAGGCTATGGATGAAGCCGTGAAGGTTAGTTTTACCAAATGGCGTGAGGCTATGAAGATTGTGGTCGATCTTTACAATGATGGTATGCTGGATCCTATGCCGAATGACCTAGCTCCTGACTATTCAGGGCATTATACTTTTAGCTTGTTAGGTGGTGAGGGTAGGATGTATAACGTTTCAGATGTAGAACGTATTTCCTTTGAGATGCTGGTTTATATCACCAATGCAATATACAAGGCCATGGCACACGGGGCTATGTATGGTGCTACCTACGGCAAAGGGGCTTTTCTGCAAGACCGTTGGCTCGTCCAGGTTAAAGGCGAAGCCAGCAGGCTGAGAAGGATAAAGGCATTGGAGAATCAGGTGGGTATAAAACACAAGGCATATGATTTCTGGAAGCACGGCGAGTACACCGATATGCTTTTGGGTTGGAAGAGGAAAGCCGGCGATGTAGACAAATCAGCATGCAAACACGAGGGTGAAAAGTGTATGGCTGAATAATTTTTACAGAGAACTACTTTCTTGAAAATCGATAAAAAGGCTTAATCCGTTTTTCGGATTAAGCCTTTTTTCTTTAGCTGAACGGAATCTTTTTTTTGTCCGCAACGGAAGCCTTTTCAAGATTGTCGATATAGGGGATAGGAAGAAGCCCAACGTGTAGGCTTGTATCATTTCTCTGTCCAAAAGTAGAACTGGAGATGTACTCGCTAAAAGAATGATATACACTGTTCGCCTTTGTTTTGTCTTGAAGCTGATTGAAATTTTTTGTACTCACTCTTGCATCGTCTGCTGAAATAGCTCTTGATCAATCGCCATCGCATTGAGAAAGCATTGTCGTTTTCTGGCAATGTCCAAATACAATGTAAATGATCCGGAAGTAAGACAAATGCCGGAATTCTAAAGGGGTGTTGTTTGACAACATACCGGAAAGCCTCTTTTATCAGCGCTGCATTTGCTTCACGACATAATATCTTCTTTCTATCGTATGTTACTACGGTAAAGAAGAACGTCGCCCCTTGCGTTTGTGATCTGCGATATTGCATTATTTTCTCGCCATATTAGGTTGTTGGGTTTCGTTCCTCAACCCAACCTACGAACTTTTTTTTCTTTTCATGATGTCATCATGCTCACATCATAAATACTTTGTGAAAGTTACGTTGCTGATGGGGCCATTTATAAATACGACAATTTGACAAGAAAGCAATATGATTCATTCTGTTATGTGATACTGAGTCAAATTCAATACTCCATGTTGATACTCTTAAACTTATGAATGATTTCAGTGGCATCGATGGCAAAAACCTCATCTTTGAAGGACTTCTCGGCGGGCAGACCAAAAGACATGAGACCGACTAATTTATCATTTTTCTTATTTAGAAGTGGGCCGCCAGACATGCCCTCTACTGCTGTAAATGAAGGCTTGATGACAACAATATCGGTGATATTGACATCGTTTGAATGGACAGTAGCAGGTATGATTTTCATTATAAAACCAGTTTTATCTGATTTGTTACTTTCTTGTAGGGAATAGTCATGAAGAATCAATGTTGCATTCACCCAAGAAGCATTCGTCGCTGGCATACCTCCGCCAGCATGGCCTATACTGAAAACTGCGTCGCCGACTGCGGGGCTACTATTTTGCAATTCTATTTTTACTGTATCTGTAATCGGCTGTTTAAGGTTAATGACTGTAGTATCAATATCTGGAAAATACTTAAAAGTCGCATTTTCCAATGGAACGGTCATTTTGCTTTTACCTCTTTTGAGAAGCCAAAATTGAGCGTATTTGAAGCCCGGATTCGGACCAGTTTTTTCATTCAAAACATGGTATGCCGTAAGAAGAGTTTTGTCATTTATCAAAAAAGCGGTGCCACAAATGCCACCTGTAACCGGAGTTACGCCCGGAGTATTGTATGAAAGTTTTAGGATTGCAAATACTGCATCTTCCGTTTCTGCATGAACAGAGACTGCAAGATAAAGGACGATGACGATGATTATAGTAATTTGTCTCATTTTATTTTTTAAGCCCAACGGAGCGCCAGCGGTCGGAAGGAACATTTATTATTATGCCGAATAATGATAAAAGTTTGATTTTGTTATACTTTTCCTAAAACGATCTCCTAGCTGCTCAAAAACTTCTCAAACCGATCAATCCCTTTTTCGATATTTTTCATAGAGGTTGCATAAGAAATCCTGATGTACCCATCAGATCCAAAAGGGGCTCCGGGGACGAAGGCGATATGTGCCTTTTCGAGTAATAGATTTACTAAATCAAATGAGTTTGTTACTGTCTGTCCACTTATCTTACTTTTATATAGATCGGAGACCTTTGGAAACGCATAAAAGGCGCCGTGTGGTAATAAACAGGATACATCTTTTATTCTGTTGAGTCTTTCAACTGCATATT
>DBJWYX010000284.1:0-3590 GCA_052360825.1 Candidatus Wunengus sp. YC64 | reverse complement strand
TTGCCAATGTGCTGGAACTCAAAGGGGAAAATACCTTCCGTATTAATTCTTACCGTAAAGCCGCCCGGGTAATCGGTGATTTAACCGTGGATGTAGAAGAACTTGCAAGAGAGGGTAAATTAATGGACATCCCCGGAATTGGTGAAGGTACGGCTGAAAAGATAGTTGAATATATTAACACGGGAAGGATGTCCAAGTATGAGGAAGTGATGAAGGGCGTTTCTGAAGATACTATAACCCTCATGCAGATACCGGGATTGGGTCCGAAGACTGTGGCTATGCTAAACAAAGAATTAGGAATTGTAGGTTTGAGTGACCTTGAAAAGGCCTTGCAGGAAGGAAAATTAAAAGGGTTGTTTGGTATTGGGGATAAGAAGATTGAAAATATCATTAAAGGGATTGAGTTGTTTAAGACGAGTCAGCAACGCATATCCATCGGGATGGCATTTCCTGTTGTAAAAAGGATTATTGAAGGATTGAAGCATAATTCCCAGATTAAGGAAATTCAGGCCGCAGGCTCATTGCGCAGGATGAAAGAAACCATTGGAGATATTGATATACTCGCCTCGGGTGCGGACGGTACAGATATTGTAAAGTCATTTGTGAATATGCGTGGCGTTACGCAGATATTAGCGGCGGGAGATACAAAAGGCAGTGTACGGGTAGAAGAGGGTGTACAAGTGGATTTGCGGGTGGTCCGCGAAGATGAGTTTGGCGCTGCGTTACAGTACTTTACCGGTTCAAAGGAACACAATATCCATCTCCGTGAGATCGCAAAGAAGAAAGGGTTGAAAATCAGTGAATACGGCATTTTCAAAGGAGAAAAGAAAATTGGGGGTCAACTGGAGGAAGATATCTATAAGACACTGGGTATGGATTGGATACCGCCGGAATTGCGTGAAAATAGAGGGGAAATAGAGGCTTCTCTGGAGGGAAAATTGCCAAAGCTCATCGAACTTTCAGATATCAAGGGAGACCTCCATAACCATTCCAATTGGAGCGACGGTACACCTACCTTCGAGGAGATGGCAGAACATGCCATGAAGATGGGTTATAAATATCTTGTGGTTTCAGATCACTCAAAATCGCTTCATGTGGCTAATGGCCTGAAGGATGAAGAACTGCTTGAGGAGATAGAAGAGATAGATAAACTGAATAAAAAATTTAAAGGATTTGCCTTACTTAAGGCAACAGAGGTGGACATTAAGGCCGATGGGTCGTTGGATTTTCCCGATAAATTATTAGAAAAACTGGACATTGTTGTGGCCTCCATTCATAGCGGGTTTAAACAGGGAAAGGAGAAGATTACTGAACGAATGATTGCTGCCATTCGCAATCCTTACGTGAATGTAATTGCACATCCCACGGGGCGCTTGATCAGCAGAAGAGAAGGGTACGAAGTCAACCTGGATAAAGTTATTGATACCTGTGCTGAAACGGGGACGGCGCTTGAGATTAATTGCTATTATGACCGGCTCGATTTGAATGATATCCACTGCAGGAAGGCAAAGGAAGCAGAGGTCATGATTGCGATCAGTACGGATGCCCACCATCTGGATCAGATGTGGATGATCGAGTTAGGGGTGGGAATAGCACGCAGGGGGTGGCTTGAGGCAAAGGATGTAATCAACACATTTTCAGCCGATAAACTAAAAGCTTTTTGTGAGAAAAAGAGGAAATAAGGGTCACATTTCTCGTATCAATTTAGTTTTTGAAATGCAACGTTAATGCATGTATAGCATTTTCATTGTAGAGACAGGTTTTAAACCGGTCTCTACGCTACTTTTTTAAGGAGCGCTTATGATAAGACAAATCGGGTTTGCCATATTGTCGATGGCAGTGTTATGTGCCGGATGTAAGACGATCTCCACGAGTACGATTAATGTAAATCTAGATCCATCTGACCGCAGTGTAAAGACACTTGCTGTAATGCGCTTTGACGATAAACTTATCCAGGATGAGGCGGTGAAGGGATTAATAATGAAAACGATAAGCAATCCTGATGCGGGCGAAATGCTTGCAGATATGATGACCGATGAGCTACACAGATGGGGAAAGTATCGCATTTTAAGCCGTTCCGAGGTTAAGAATACAATAAAGACAAGTGATGCTAAGGAAGAAGAACTGGTCAAATTCAAAGATTACGCTGCATTAGGCAAGATGTTGAATGTGGATGCTGTGGTCATTGGCAAGGTATACAAGTTTGGACTATCAAACATGACAGTCTATGCGCGAGGGAACGTGTCTTTTACAGCGGAATGTATTGATACGAATAAAGGTAAAATGTTATGGTCGATGGAAACGAATGAGAGCGCACCATACAAGGATGAAGTCGACTTGGCAATTAAGGTCGTTAGTGACGCGGTCGGAAAACTTAAAAAAGAGACAGAATAATCGAGAAGAGACGCATTGCATCGTGTCTCTGTAAGGGATAACTATTCATTTGTTTTTTTCGCACATTTACAAACAGCGCCTTCTTTCACCTCGGTATGGCAGTTGCCGCATCTCAAGCAATATTTTTCTTCATCCCAATAAGTGCGGAGCGTATGGCTTTCATCGAAAAACTCCCCTTTAGGGCTTTTACTCCAATGTCCAACTCTTTTCATGTTTTTCCCTCCTAAATATAGTTTTTGAAATTATCAATTTTATCCAAACTTAGCTGGATTCATTGTCTTCCCGTCAAAAATACGTAGTAAAACCTGTCTATTTCTTACTTCCAAACCTCATTGATATCTCACTTAAAAGCCTTTCTTTATTAAACGGTTTTTCCAGGAACGAGACGTTTCCTAATGCCTGGAAACATCGATACGTCTTTTCGTCCAATGCAGAGGCCATGATAACCGGTACTTCTTTATATCGGCTATCTCTCCTCAGTAAGGCAAAAAATCTGTCTCCTGTCACCCCGTCCATTAAAATATCTAATATTACAAGATTGTATATTTTTTCTTTTATCTTTTTCTGACCCTCTTCTGCATTTGAAACAATAGTAACCGTGAATGGTTCTCCTTCCAGCATGTCCTTGTAAAATTCCTGCATCTCCAGGTCGTCCTCTACGATTAACAATTCCTTCATTTTCTCTTACTCCCGTGAAAAGATTATTTAGGGTTTGTAGTAACTTTTTGTTTGGTGTCCACAATCATTGGTAAGGTAAATTTAAACCGTGATCCTTTCCCTTTTCCTTCGGATTCTACCCAAATCCTGCCTTTATGCTTTTGCACAATATTCTTGCAGATGGCAAGGCCGATTCCCGATCCAAACGCCGAAGGCGTTTCCTTGTAAAACTTCTCAAATACCCGTTCTCGTGTTTTCTCGTCTAATCCTCTGCCCGTATCTTCCACCGTGACCTCCACTGCATCTGGCAGCACTCTTGCCGATATAATAATTTTCCCATGTTCCGTAAACTTTATGGCATTGTTTACCAGGTGATTTATCAAATGGTATATCATATCCCGGTCTGCCTTGATAACGGGAATACCGGAAGGTAGCTGGTGTGTGAAGACGTTGTTTTTTGTGCTGGCAGAATCCTTCTGTTCAAAAACAATCTGTTTGACTAGATCAGCAATTGAAATATCAGATAGTTTTAATGGTTC
>DBJWYX010000283.1:0-3596 GCA_052360825.1 Candidatus Wunengus sp. YC64 | reverse complement strand
CTTTTATAACGAGAAATTTGCTATAGATTATAACGTTATATTCCTTCTCATCGGCATGATGATTATCGTCAACATCCTGAGCAAAACGGGTTTGTTTCAGTTTCTGGCGATAAAGTCGGCAAAGCTGGCAAAGGGGAAACCATTTCTGATTCTCATTTTTTTTACTTGTATTACTGCCTTGCTTTCTGCCATTCTCGACAATGTAACTACCGTGCTTCTATTAGTTCCAGTTACATTATTCATCGCTGATGAACTGGAATTGGACCCATTTCCATTTTTAATATCAGAAGTCATGGCCTCTAATATCGGTGGCACAGCTACACTCATTGGCGACCCGCCGAATATCATGATCGCCAGCAAGGTACAACTCACATTCATGGATTTTATCTATCATACGGCTCCGGCAGTCCTCTTTATTTTTGGCTTCTTCCTCCTGACGATAAAATTACTCTTTGGCAGAAAACTTCGCGTAAAAGAAGAAGTGAGGAAAAAGATACTTGCGATAGACGAATTCACCATGATCAAAAACTATGGTCTGTTGAAAAAATCACTCAGCGTATTGGGAATGGTTGTTTTGGGATTTGTCTTTCATGGTATACTCCATTACGAACCTGCAACAATTGCCATTTTAGGCGCTGCGATTCTGCTCATTATATCAAAGGAAGACCCGCATCATGTACTGAGAGAACTGGAATGGCCAACGCTCTTCTTCTTTATCGGCCTTTTTATCATTGTGGGAGGTGTTATCAAGGTGGGGTTAATTTCAAAACTCTCAGAGGGCATGATTTCACTGACAAAACCAAGCGCAGACGATATGTTTATCACGGCAATTACTACCCTGTGGTTTTCTGCCGTTAGTTCGGCAATTGTGGACAACATCCCCTTTGTGGCAAGCATGATTCCCCTGGTTACGGACACTGCGCATACGATATTTCCTTCCGGAATGGATTTTAAGTCAGTCGTCCATCATCCAACCCTTATGCCCGTGTGGTGGTCATTAGCATTGGGCGCATGCCTTGGAGGAAACGGCTCGCCGGTGGGCGCTTCTGCCAATGTGATCACCTTAGGTCTGGCGGAAAAGGCAGGGTACCCAATATCGTTTAGGAAATTTATTATCTATGCGATACCCATCACCATTGAAACAATCATACTGTCAACCATTTATATTTGGCTACGATATTACATCCTCCATTGAAAATGTTTAGAAAGACCGTTTTTTACTTACTATTGTTCCCCCTTATTTTATGGAGTGTATGCCCTTTCCTCTGGATTTTGTTGACCTCTCTCAAACCTGCTTCGCAGGTCATGCAACTGCCGCCCATATTCCCTGATAATTACACTATTGACGCATACAAAAACGTCCTTTTGGGAAGCCATTTTCCCAAATACCTGTTTAACAGTTTTATGGTCTCATTATCGACGGTGTTAATCACAATCCCTTTCTCACTCCTCGCAGCATATGGTGTTTCACGATTTTCATTCCGGGGGAAGACAGTCTTTTTGTTTACAGTCATTCTCCTGTTTACCCTTCCTTCCATAAGCCTTGTAGCCGCACTCTATAAACTTTTTTATACCCTCGGTTGGATCAATCTGCCTGTCTCCCTTATCTGTACCTATAGCGCCCACAATTTTCCACTGGCATTCTTCCTCCTGGCAAAATACCTCGATAAAATACCGATCGAGATGGACAGAGCTGCCCTTATGGACGGCTGTAACTACTTCCAAACCTTTCGCTATGTTATTACCCCTATCGCACTGCCGGGTATTATTTCTGCTTCGGTTCTTATTTTTATCTTTTGCTGGAATGAATTCCTTTTCGCCCTGACGTTCACACTGGATGAATCAACACGGATGGCGTCTGTGGGGATTGCCCTGTTTCAGGGCACGTATGAAATCCCCTGGGGTGATATTGCTGCTGCCTCTGTCGTGGTAACACTTCCACTCCTTATCTTTTTACTGTTTTTCCAGAAATATGTTGTACAGGGTTTAACATCAGGAGCGGTGAAGGAATGAAGATACGACTGCAAGACATTACAAAGCAATACAGACATACCACCGCCGTAAACAATCTCAATTTGGAAATAAACAGCGGCGAATTTCTTGTGGTGCTGGGATCCAGCGGAAGCGGGAAATCCACCACGTTAAATATGCTTGCAGGTCTGGAAGCGCCAACTTCCGGATACATCTTCTTTAATGAGCACATAGTTAATCAAACTCCACCCGGAAAAAGAGATATTGCCCTGGTCTTCCAGAGCTACGCCTTGTATCCCCACATGAAGGTTTACGACAATATTGCCTTTCCCCTCAAAATTCGAAAAGAAAATGAAAAGGATATACATCAAAAGGTCATCGAAACGGCTGGTATGTTAGGATTAAGCGCCTTACTGCAAAAATATCCAAAAGAGCTTTCTGGCGGGGAGAAACAACGGGTAGCGCTGGCAAGGGCGCTTGTACGAAAACCACAGGTCTTTCTCATGGACGAACCTTTGAGTAATCTGGATGCGCCTCTCCGGCTTTCAGCAAGGGGAGAACTAAAAAGGCTGCAAATGAAAAGGAATATCACAACTATTTATGTTACTCACGACCAGACTGAGGCGCTTACCCTGGGAGACCGTATTGCCATCATGGATAAAGGCAATTTACAGCAGATCGGGACGCCCGAAGAGATATACCGGAGACCCGGAAATGTATTTGTCGCTGGTTTTATTGGAACACCGCCTATGAATATGATGCATATAGAGCCATGTGGAGACCGATCCTTTTTTTCAGGAGAAACCAGATTTGAATTCCCCGCACCTTTGCCTGTAAAAACGAACTGTATTTTCGGCATACGTCCTGAAAAACTGACCATGGTGCCCGCAAATACGCCTTCTGCAATACCGGGTATGATAGAATATATCGAATACTTAGGACATGAATCAATAAGCCATGTTAAAATTGCTCCAAACATAACATGGTATATAAAAAGCACTGCTGAACAAATAAGAGCGGGTGATCTGGTGGGGCTGAAATTTTCTTGCGATGATATTCATTGGTTTGACCCGATTACACAAGTAAGGATAGAATTTTGATAAAACGAATTTAGTAACAGTTCAGCCCACCGCAGAGAACGCTGAGGTCCAGAGAGTATGATAGAGGACAAACGAAAAAAGTATGCAAATTCTGTCTATTCCCTTTATTTCTCTGCGTTCGGAGCTTGTCCCCGAATGCAGCTATCGGGGGCGTCCTCTGCGGTGAACTATTACCCTTTTTGTATTGACTAAAACAAATTGAGGTATTATATTCTAACCCGAACGAGTAGGAAGATATTATCAATAATTACGAACTGTTCTTTATCATTCCAATAACGAAACGTTTTTTATGATGATACGCAACTCTTTTATTTTAATGCGAAAGTAGTTACAATACGTGACAAGAAGGCACGGCAACTTCTTATGCATATCGAAACAGTCTGTGTTTGCCGTTTTATACAGACTGTATAATCATTGTTATATCATTTTAATAAAGAAAACCTTACAGTATAACAATTAAATGCCTAAAATTTTTGATTGGAAAGGACATAGATTTCATTTCTTTTCAAATGAGGGTTATCCATT
>DBJWYX010000282.1:0-3624 GCA_052360825.1 Candidatus Wunengus sp. YC64 | reverse complement strand
TTGTTGATTTGATGTACGTGGTACCGTTTGGCAGATTTTTGAGAAATTCTCACCGCTGGGGCGCACATGCCATGGTGATTACGGTGAGTATACATATGCTTCGAGTGTTTTTGACGGGTTCGTATAAGCCGCCAAGACAGTTTAACTGGGTAATAGGAGTGGTTCTGTTGGTTCTCACGCTTCTATTAAGTTTTACTGGATATCTGTTGCCCTGGGATCAGTTGGGATATTGGGCTATTACCGTTGGTACGAATATGGCGCGAGCAACGCCACTTTTAGGCCACGAAGGACCGTTTGCTTATATATTGGGCATGAGGGCAGATAATGATATCCGTTTTGCTTTGCTAGGAGGAACAACAATAGGAGCTCCTGCTTTATTGCGTGCATATGTGTGGCATTGTATTGCAATACCTGTGATAGCTTCCGGATTGATGATGATGCATTTTTGGAGAGTGCGTAAAGACGGCGGTATTTCTGGTCCGTTGTAATAGTTTTGCTCATGTTATCTAAAGTTTATCGAAGATATTTCTGAGGAGTGGATCCATGGAAGTAAGGGCGGAAAGTAAAGGACTGGTGGAATTTAAAGACGATAGGGTTTTTACATGGCCCACCCTGGTTGCAAAAGAGTTCCTTGCTGCAATTTTTGTTACGGTTGGGCTGCTTTTTTATTCGTATGTGGTAGATGCCCCACTTAGGGAATTGTCGAATCCAGGGCAAGCCGAGAATCCGGCTAAAGCACCGTGGTATTTTTTAGGCTTGCAAGAGGCATTGGTTTATTTTGATCCCTGGTTTGCCGGTGTTGCGCTTCCAAGTCTTATTATCGTTGGTTTGATACTTATTCCATATTTAGATATTAATCCTAAAGGGAATGGTTACTATACTTTTAAAGAAAGAAAGTTTGCTGTATCAGTATTTGTTCTTGGCTACATCTATTGGTATGTCTTGGTATATATTGGCACAGCACTCAGAGGGCCTTTCTGGGCATTTTTCTGGCCTTGGGAAAAGTGGACGCATGACTTTCCCACCCCACCACCATTGCATGATATGCCATTGCCGCTAGGGATAATTCTTATGATGGGGTTCTATTTTGTTGGTTTGGTACTTCCTGCGATGATTAATAGGGACTTTTTTAATAAGCTGGGTATTGTCAGGTACGTGCTTACTATGGGATTGCTTTTGTCAATGATAGGCACGGTAATTAAGATGGTTTTACGGCTTTCTTTTAGTATAAAATATATTATTGCTACGCCTTGGATCAATATATGATTGATTTAAGGATACTTAATTGTGAGTACTTCCAGAACAGGTGAATTATGAGCATACAAAGGTTGATTTTTTTCGTTTTGAGCGCCTTGTTTTTTATAGGCTCTTCGATGTGGATTAAGGATGAATTTAGTCCAGGATGGATAAAATATCAAAAGGAGTATTATAAAGAACAGGCGATAAAAGTTGAAAAGGAGTATGCTGCAGCTACCTCTGTAAAAGAAAAAGAGTTATTGGCTAAACGTCTTGCATCTTTGAAGAGACCTGTATATGAAGTTAAGCAGATACTCCTAAAAGGGGATTATAGCTGGGATAAAGGGCAAAATGGTGATAAAGTAGATCGGTGTGTAACCTGTCATATAGATGAGGAAAAACTAAAGGCAAAACACCCGAATTCAAAAGAATTTCCCTTTGATATATACGGATGTGCCGTATGCCATGGCGGAATTGGAAGGGCGTTAAACGAGGAAATGGCACATGAAGGGATATATTACCATAAGAGACAAATGGAGCAAAAATTAGTTGCGGCTGAACCACTGTTTGAGTTTTGGAGTGAATTGGCAAACCTGACGCCCGAGGAAAGCGATCCAAATCAAAGACTGGAAATGGGAGATTTTAAAAAGTACAGCATTACCGGGGATAAAGCTATTTATGTGGGCAGTCAAAAGTGTCTTAAGTGCCATACGGGTTTAACCTCACCGCACGTCGAGAGGTGGCAGAGAATCAAGTTTAAAACATTTGAGCGTGTGAAAGAATCTCCTGATTATATTGCTGGTAATGAGGAATACCGAAAGGCTTGTCTAAAATGTCATACAACGGGATACGATGAAACCACGGGAAAATACTCGGAAGAGGGGGTTACCTGTGAGGCATGTCATGGCGCTGGAGAAGTCTTTGCCTATTTTATGGACATTGGTAAGGCGCCAGAAGGCCAAAAGATAGCCAAAGTCGGTACATTTGGGACTCCGTATAATATTTGCGGTCCCTGTCACCATACTCGTAATCATGAGATGCGCCTCAAATTTTTCCAGGAAAGAGGTGGTGATGACGAATGGTTTTTCCCACAGCATACGGCTCCATATAAGACAGGTTTAACTGAAAAAGGTGATGCTTCAAAATCGTTGCCAAAAATTTACTAGAAGAATTTAGGCTGATTCTTCATGAGAAATATAGTGAAATGTATGTTATTACATAGCATATGCTGTTTTTAAGGGGAGGAGGCAAAAAATGAAATTGTTAAAACTGGGCGCGATTTTACTCGCCGCCCCTTTAATGTGGAGTTTGCAGACCGGAAGCGTTCAGGCGCAGTCTGAAGTAGAGCTTAAAGAGATGCAAAAAAAGGCTATGAGCTATTATGATATCTTGTATCCGAATGATACATTGAAAGATTGGTTTGTTAATAATTCAGGCTTAGAAAAAGGTGCTGGCCCGTGGCAAAATTTGTACAAACCTGTGCCCTTACAGATGTACTGGTTTCCGGTGAGACATTATGTAAAACCTGACGGGACATATTATGATCAGTTATTGGAAAAATACAAACCAACTGATTGTGTGAAATGCCATGAAGAGGTAACTCCGGGATTTGTGAATGACTGGAAAGATTCTACTCATGCAAATCCAAAGAAAAACCCAAGGTTTGCGGAAAAGACACAACAAATAGAGAAAATGTTAGGGAGAGAGCTTAAGGAAGTAACCTGTAGTGATTGCCATGGGAAAGACCATAAAGAACTGCATATGCCCACCCCTGCAACTTGTGGTGAATGTCACCCTCAACAAACAACAGAATTTATGTCAGAATCTGAGCGAGGTCGTCCTAACCACATTGAAGGTCTGGCGGCGAATGTGATCCCACCCTGGTATCCTGAAATGTTTCGTAGAGGTTACCCGGCAGGACAGTTTGGTTGCGATCTTTGTCATGCAACAGATCGATGCAACATTTGCCATACGAGACATAAATTTGCGGCGGCTGAAGGTAGAAGACCAGAGGCATGTATGAGCTGTCACATGGGTTTTGATCATCCAGATGCTGAGTCTTATGGCGAATCGAAGATGGGCTATATCTATCATTTGGAAGGCGAGCATTGGGATTGGGAAAAGCCATTAGCAGAGATTGTTCCGGGCAAGGATTATAGAACACCGACATGTCAGTTCTGTCATTTTGATCAGGGAAATGGGAAATTTGCGCATAACCCTGTAACAAAGGGCGTTTGGAGAATGGGCACGGTTCCGCCGAAAGGGGTTGATTATAAATCATCATTAAAAGATTATCCCCATGGTATAAATCTTCCTCCTCTGAATTACAGTCTTGATGTGTATTCTCCTGAAAATAAAAAGAGATCAGAACAGTGGGTGTCAGTTTGC
>DBJWYX010000281.1:0-3678 GCA_052360825.1 Candidatus Wunengus sp. YC64 | reverse complement strand
CCCTTATCCCCTGTGCGCCTGCCGGTGCACATGCAATTGCCGTGTAAAGCCACGAGTTCTGAAAAGGCGTAAACGGATAAATAGAAAGGAGGGTAAAACAACCTGCGGCATTCACGATAACGACCTTTTTTCCCAAAGCCTTCAGACAGTGCCTCAATGCCAGAAGACCTCCACATCCCGCACACGTTGGAGTTCCCGGGAAAATATCCTCCTCTGTAGGGATTTCTTTTATAGATTTTATGGGCATTATATCCATGTTAAAACTATTTGATTAATCCCTAAACTATGTCCAGGAATACCGCAATTGAAAAACGCGGCAGAAGTTGTAAAGATGAGAAATTGAGAAAATCAAAAATTTCACAATTTCTCAACCTCTCCTCTTCTATCTAACTTTGCGCCCTCTGCGCCTTTGCGGTGAACCATTACAGTTTTCCCGCCATCTTCTTCAACCTGTCCATCTCCTTCCATTCCACCTCTGTATAAAGCAGGCAAGGGACTGGAGCCTCTCCGGTACTAGCTGCCTTAATCAAACTATCAATGATAAACTCAAATTCCTGAGGGCTTATGTTTTTCCCTCCGAGTCCACCAACAAAGGAAAGCAAAAGCGGCTTATCCTTTTGATTACATATGGCGCTGGCAATCTCTGAATAGATAATACCCCCCTTCCCTACGCTGATATTCTGGTCAACGACAGCCACAGCCTTCGCCCCTTTAATCGCCTTAACAATATCCGACTCTGGAAATGGCCGTAAGAGTCTCAACTTCAAAAGCCCGGCTTTAATACCATTCTTCCGTGCGCTATTTATCGCTGCCTTTCCGAGTGTTGAAAATGAGTTTGACATAATCAGTATATATTCGGCATCGTCAGTCATATACCCTTCGATAGTATTATAGGTTCGACCAAATATTTTGCCAAATTCCTCAGATATCTCGTCATAAACCTCCAGCGCCTTCCGGCTGGCCAGATGCATCTGGTATTTGAAATACGAATATGCAGGCCCGCCAATGACCGCCACACCCTGCGCAATCGGCTGACTTGCCTTGAAAAAGGCATGTTTGGGTTGATACGCTGGCAAAAATTTTCTGACTTTTTCTATATCCGGTATTTCTACCGGTTCACGCGTGAAGGAGAGATGAAACCCGTCCATATTCACAAACACGGGGAGAAGCACTCGCTCATCCTCCGCCAGTTTGTACGCCATTAGAATCGAATCTATCACCTCCTGGCAGGTCTCGCAGTGAATTTGCAAAAACCCAGAGTCCCGTGCGGCAAGGATGTCGTTATGGTCGGGTTCCAGCGTAATCGGGGACGCTAACCCCCTTGACACATTTACCATCACAAGCGGTACGCGCCATCCAGCCACAGAATAGAGCATCTCAAAGCCATACAGAAGCCCCTGACTCGAAGTTGCCGTAAATACCCTCACGCCGGTAGCAGAAGCAGCACCTGCCGCAGTAATCATGGAATGTTCTGAATCCACCGTAACGAACCTGGCATCCAGAACCCCGTCAGAAATCCATTTTGCCAGTGTCTCTATAATCTCCGTCTGGGGCGTTATCGGGTAAGCAGGGATATAATCCACCTCTGCCAGCCTTACCCCCCACGCAGCCGCGGCATTACCCGTAAGCATCTCCCTTGTCATTGCAATGTTATCTCTCTCATATTTTCATTTTTTACAACATTATCAAACAAATATTCGCGGTTATGGGTACACACCGTCACAAAATACGCCCCTGAGAATAGTCGTATCCTTCCAACCTAATTGAACGGCGATAATGCTTTTCTGGGTCATACATCTGTTTCATTACTTACCCATATTAAAACGAACATCTTCAACGAATTCTTTCGGTGTTACTATCGTAAGTCGAAATGGTATGTTTTTTATTTCAAGGAGGTCTTTATCGCCAGTTACTAAAAAATCTGCATTAGAAGCCAAACAACACTCAAGCAGCATGTTGTCACAAGGGTCTCTACAAATTTGTAATTTTTTTGTTGGATTAACAATTGTTGCCTTTGACACAAAAACTGCGATGCCTGTGACCAACAATTTTAATTGGTTATGATCAATCTTTGCTTCCGCCTCAAGATGTAATGGAACGTTTCGATATTCTTTGAGCAACTCTGGAGATGCATAAATTTCAGCTTCAACAAACGCCTTCCTTATAGCCTCTTCGGGAATTCCATCAAAGACAAAGCCTGAGATAAGTACTCCTGTATCCAGAACAACTTTATTTCTTCTTTTCGTAACCCTTTCTCCTCATCACTTCAACTGCATTCTCAATGTCTTTCATAGTCAGTTTAGATTTCTTGAATACCTCTCCTGCGATTTTCAGCGCGGCATCAAGTCTATCTTCAGGCGAAAGTACTGAAAGTATATAATCTTCGGGTTTGATTTTTTTAGTAATAGTTTTCATAATAGTTTTATACCTCCTTGTATTTTATTCCACAAACATATTCTTTAAATATATTTTCCCAGTTTATTGATCCTTGTAAGACATTCTATTCTTCTCTTTTTACGTTACATCATCCACATCCATTAAACAATAATGCCATGTATATGATTAGGCATCACAATGAATTTATCCAGTTTAATATTCTGATAATGGTCGGTTAAATTGCACCAAACATTTTTAACAATTTCACCATGCCTGCTCAATACCGTCTCATCGTTTACAACATTGCCAAACAAATATTCACGGTTATGGGTACATATCGTCACAAAATACGCCCCTGGCCGGGAATAGTCATATTCTTTTAATCTTATCGAACGGCGGTGATGTATTTCCGAATCATACATCTGTTTCGCAAGTCATCCTTTATTTGTAGGGGCAGGTTTGAAACCTGCCCCTACAATATTCATGGTTACCAAACATGCACCTCCCGCGCTCTTCCTATCGCTTTTACGTGACATTCCTCAGCACAGACCATACTTCCCTTGCAGTTATTGTAATCCGTATAGGGGAATCCATCTTCATTTACAGCAATACAGCAACGGATGGGAGGGGTTAGGAGAGGGTGCTCAACATTTTTCCTTCACCCCCACCTACCCTCCCCCATCGTTCGACTGAGCTCACGACGAAGTCAAGGGGGAGGAACTAATTGTTTGAAATTCCTCAACAGTTAACTAGAATCGCCTCCCGCCTTTGCGTCCTTCCGGGCGAGGGCGGGCTTCATTAACATTGAGCGCTTTTCCCTTTAACAATGTGCCGTTCAACCCGTTGATTGCAGCCTGAGCTTCAGCCTTAGATTGAATCTCCACGAATCCAAATCCCTTCGATTCACGACTGAACATATCTTTTATGATGGTAACGGATTTTACCTGCCCGAAGGCCTCAAAAGCCTTTTTCAAATCCTCTTCGGTTGTATCGCTCGACAAACTGCCTACAAATATATTCATTCTCTCCTCCTTAATGGATTTTCGTCTAACTCGTTCATATCCAAACCAAGTTTGGATATACCCTTCTCTTGCGGAACTATCCCCTTGCCTCCCTTCGTTGATTTGTGTTTAAGTTGTCCAACTAACTTATAGTATTACTGTGTAAAAATTTCTTTTCCCCATTCCCCGTTTTCACGGGGACAAGTTTCATGAGGACGAGTTTGGAAAGTTTTTCCCCCCCCTGTTTCCCCCCCCTTGCGAAGGCAATGTCATTGAATTAAGCTGTTTCAAAACTTTGAGT
>DBJWYX010000280.1:0-3685 GCA_052360825.1 Candidatus Wunengus sp. YC64 | reverse complement strand
GTCCTCATGAAAATGGGGAAATGGAACCGCAAATGGAAGTTGGCGCTCATTGAGAAAATCAATCCTGATTGGAATGATCCCCGACTCAGATCGGGGACTGGATTCCCGCTAAAAACATGCGGGAATGACATATAAGGTGTCTCTTGTTTATTGCCTTTACTCTTCGCTGGTTCAATCTTGTAGATTGAACCGAAATATTTTGGTTCAGGCTATAAGCCTGTACCAGCGAGCAAAACATCTGGTTATTGAAACTTATTTGTTATTTGGCGTTTGTTTAATATTTGTGTAATCTGCGAAATCTGCGGTTTCAGTAAATGTATGACAAATAGATCCATCATGATTCAGGGAACGGGCTCCCATGTGGGCAAGAGTATTCTCGTCTGCGCCCTGTGCCGCATCTTAAAACAGGACGGTTACAGGGTTGCGCCCTTTAAGTCCCAGAACATGGCCTTAAATTCATTTGTTACTAGAGATGGAAAAGAGATGGGGCGCGCTCAGGTGGCACAAGCGGAGGCAGCAGGCATTGACCCTGTTGTGGAGATGAATCCCATACTCCTGAAACCCACAGGTGACTGTGGTTCCCAGGTGATTGTCATGGGTAAACCCATAGGTAATATGACAGCCAAAGAGTATTATCAGAAGAAGGCTGGTTTCGTTTCAATCATAAAAGATGCTTACGATAAATTACGAAGTAAATTTGACATTATTGTTATTGAAGGGGCTGGCAGCCCGGCTGAGATAAACCTGAAGGATGGCGATATCGTCAATATGGGCATGGCAGAGATGGCATCGGCTCCGGTGTTGTTGGTTACAGACATTGACCGGGGCGGCGCCTTTGCCTGGATTGTGGGTACATTAGAGTTATTAACCACGAGCGAGAGGGACAGGGTGAAAGGCATTGTGTTTAATAAATTCCGCGGAGACAAAAGTATACTAAAGCCAGGGCTGGACATGCTCGAGAACCGCATAAATAAACCAGTTGTGGGTGTGATTCCTTATATGCATTCACTCAGTATCGATGACGAAGATTCCGTTTCACTCGAGTACAGCAGTACCATTAAAAACCATACCGTAGTTCACCCCCACCCTTACCCTCCCCCATCAATGGGGAGGGTATCCGGGAATCCATCGTTACCTATTCTTCCCTCCCCTGGTGGGAGGGAGACAGAGGGAGGGGGTGATGAATTGTTACGAAATAGTTGTGTAGACATCGTCGTCATTAAACTACCCCGTATATCAAATTTCACCGACTTCAATATGTTTACCCACGAAAAAGACGTAAGGATGAGATTTGTGGATAAGGCTGAAAATATTGGCAAACCGGACTTACTGATTATCCCAGGCACAAAAAATACGATAGGCGACCTATTGGTTCTGAGGGAAAGAGGCATTTTTGGAGAAATCATAGAACTGTCAAGACAGGGAACAATGACCATCGGTATTTGTGGTGGATACCAGATGCTTGGAAAGCAGATTAACGACCCCTATCATGTAGAATCGTCAGAAGATAGTATTCAGGGCTTGGGTTTACTGGAGACCGTGACTACCTTTTCCAGAGAAAAGCAGACATATCAGGTAAAGGCACGTATGCTCGAACATGGGCATTTGTTTCCTGTAGATAATGAACTTGTGGGGTATGAAATCCACATGGGAGAGACAATGCACAACGGTCATAATTCTGTCAGGCCGTTTGCAAGGATTACAGAACGTGCGGGAGAAATGGTAGATATATTGGATGGATGTGTTTCTTTGAATGGCAACGTAATGGGCACTTACATACATGGTATATTTGACAATGATGAGTTCCGCTCAAAACTTATTGATTACCTGAGGCTCAAAAAGGGATTAAGACCATCAAATGGACATTGTGCGGATTTTAAAACCATAAAAGAACTCAGATATAATGAATTGGCCGATATCGTCCGCAGAAACATAAATATGAATCTTGTATATTCTATGATGCAATCAAGTTGGTCCTTTTAAGTCCCCCTTAATAAAGGGGGATAAGGGGGTTGTGTTTTTCCAGGGTTATTCCCCATTTTCATGAGGACAAGTTTACAACCCCCTTTGCCCCCTTTTCTAAGGGGGATTTTGAGTCGCATGTGTTTATACAACAAATTTAAATGCCTATATACAGTAAAAAAACTGAGAGGAAGCTCAATGTATTTGAAAAATACCTTACGGTATGGGTAATTCTCTGCATCATTGCAGGAATAGGTGTAGGCAGGGCTGTGCCTGGTGTTGCACGGTATTTGGACGGACTTGCAGTTTATGTAAAAGAGGCGCCGGTTGTTTCCATTCCTATTGCCGTGTGTCTTTTCTTTATGATGTACCCTATCATGGTGAAAATTGATTTTGCCGAAGTCATGAAGGCAGGCAAGTCAGTGAAACCGGTTGGACTAACACTTTTTGCAAACTGGGCAATTAAACCGTTCACCATGTATGGCATCGCCTTGTTTTTTCTGGGATTCCTTTTTAAGGATTTTATAGGCGCACACGCATACGATTTTGTAAAACTCCCCCTGGGCGCTGATTGGGATATCGGGTCCAGGCATGGCGCCGGAATAGTCGTACTGCATCACAGTGGTAAGATGCTCCTTGTCCCCTTATGGAGGAGTTACCTTGCTGGTTGTATCCTTCTGGGAATCGCCCCCTGCACGGCTATGGTGCTTGTCTGGGGTTACCTAGCAAGAGGTAATGACGGGCATACCCTGGTAATGGTTGCGATAAACTCACTCTCAATGCTTGTTTTGTACGGCCCACTTGGCGGATTTCTGCTTGGTGTTGGGCGGATTCCTGTTCCCTGGGAGGCGCTCGTTCTCTCGATTGCAATGTATGTTGCACTGCCACTTGTTGCAGGATATTTTTCGAGAAAATGGCTCATTAACCTGAAAGGCAAGACATGGTTCGAAGAAAAATTCTTACACTTCATGACACCGGTTTCAATTGTCGCTTTGCTTGTTACCCTGATCCTCCTCTTTTCCTTCAAAGGAGAAATTATTCTGACAAAGCCCGTTACGATACTCTGGATAGCAATACCATTATTCATCCAGACGAATCTTATTTTCTGGATAACCTACGGTCTTGCTAAGGTATTAAAATTTTCTTACGAAGATGCGGCGCCTTCCGCCATGATCGGCGCAAGTAATCATTTTGAGGTTGCAATTGCAACTTCTACTATGCTTTTTGGCCTTGCATCAGGTTCGTCGCTTGCCACAGTAGTCGGGGTGCTGATTGAAGTACCCACCATGTTATTTCTGGTTTACCTATGCAAGAAGACGTACCGTTGGTTTCCTTTGCGAAGTGTAATGTCTTAATTAAATGTAATGAATTTCGACCTGGTAGGGGTGATTCATGAATCACCCCTCCATGCTTTTATAGATGGATTTATTCTGAAAGGACTGACTATGTAATATAAATGTAAAATCAAATAACAACATACAGGTGTTCCGATACTTATCGGGACTTAAAGGAAATCCCAACTCCAATTTAAAAGCAACCTCAGATTACACGGATTTCTCAGATTTTTTCTGTGTAATCTGTGAAAATCTGTGGTTTCAGAGTATTTAACTGGAGTAAAGGGAACGGTACCGCCGCTGTATTCGGTGACGAACGTTGCAGAACCAATCTTTGGAAATGGTTCGCTCACCGCAGAGAGCGCGAAGATCGCAGAGAAAAACAGGAG